>JBJTUO010000134.1:0-3715 GCA_046080785.1 Leptolyngbyaceae cyanobacterium
GTTATGCGCGCGACTCGAAGTCGTTCGGGGGAGTTGGAAAGGGCTCCAAAATCCTTTCCCCGCTAGTGTTCAAGCGGATGTCCGCCTTGGAATGTTCACTCAGTAATGGGAGGGCAGTATCAGCAGACAAGGTTAAGTGTCGAAGCACCTTCAGAGCCAAATTGAGGGTGCAGGCTAGGGCAAGGACTTCGGCGAGCTCAGTCGAGCCGTTGCTAGGGATAATGCAAATGAATCCTTGATGAGGCTTCGTAAATTAAGGTGCTCGAAATTTTAAGAGTTGGAGCACGAGCAAGCTTGTCAGCTCCAACTCTTAAAAATGGCTGATACGAGCATGTTGGGGCTCATGGGAGTGGGTAGCGTCTACATACCCACCGAGGACACCCCGCCCACGGAGTAAAGAGGAGTCCTAAGGCAACCGCATCTCCACCCCGTGCGAAGGATGCTCCGATAGAGTCCTGGCCATGCCGTCATGGTCAGGTAAACCGAAGGTAACTGAGGTAGAACCCTCTAGCGGATACAGGATGTCCCAAGACGCGAATGCTGCCAACCGAAAGGTAACCGGAATCCATAACGGGGCAGATAGGGCACATGCCTAACCTGAAAGGGTGCAGACGTGGGACAGGTGATAGTCTTGACTGCAAGTGAGATGAAACTTAACTGGCGGGAAAAGCTAGGTACAGGCTTCGGCTTGTAAACTTAACCGTCAGGACAATCCGCAAGGGTTGTTAAGAATCGGAGACACTGAACCTCAAGACGTTGCTTGAGCCGTGTACGGTGAAAGTCGTATGCACGGTTCTGAGGGGAGGGAGGGGGCCATATCTAAAACCTCCTCCTTTACCCGACTGCTCACGTTGAGGGTTAGCGATGCTGCGGCTCGTTCCCTATCCGGGTTGGGCAGTAGTTCAAGTCATCGATACCGGAATCGGAATTCCAGAAGCGGACTTACCCTATATCTTCGATTGCTTTTAGCGAGTGGATACGGCGCGATTGCCGGACAGTGGTAATTTTGGACTGGGGCTGACGATCGCGCAGCGAATTGTTCAGGCTCACCGTGGGTATATGCATGTAACAAGCGTTGTTGGTCAAGGGTCAACGCTTCAGTGGTCCTATTTCGTAAAGGGTAGAGAAAAACTGTGGGACAGTCGTCTCGACTGCCAGCTTATGTAGGCAAGATGCCTGCGCTACAGTCGGCTCAACCTGCCATATCAAATTTTTCTTCAACCTTTACGAAATGGCACTACCAACGCTTCAAGTCGAACTACCGCTCAAACTGCCATCCTATTAAACTCTTGGAGCATACATCATGACCAGGACACCCACCAGGATAATGGCGGCTCCAACCCAATCCAGGCGATCGGGAGCAACTTGATCGATTCGCCATCCCCATAGGATGGATAGCAGGATAAAGATGCCACCATAAGCGGCATAGGCTCGTCCAAAGTTTGCGGGTTGAAGCGTCGCCACAAATCCGTAGGTTGTCAGCAAAATAGCGCCAACCAACATTAGCCAGGTGCTCTTTCCTTCGCGCAGCCATAACCAAATCAGGTAGCCGCCCCCGATCTCGCACAGTCCCGATAAAACAAAGACCAATAATGAAAAAATGGTTGTCATGATAAATCGAGCCATTGATCATAATGCTGAGGTTACTACCCATTGAAAGTGGCTGATTCACTGGGTTTTCACGCTCCATCAACCCGAACCTCCGGTAGCTAGAACGCCTATAGTAATCTGTAATGTCTATTCTTGAATGGTATAGCAATGTACGTGGTGATTGGTGGTGCGGGGATGATCGGGCTGGGTCTAGCCCAGCGATTGTTAAACCAGGGGCATACGGTTGCCATCATTGATATCGATCCGCTTGCCTGCCGCTTTGCGCGGGAAAAAATTGGCGTGATGGCATTTGAAGGCAGTGCTGTGAGTACGACAGTTCTGTTAGAAGCCGGGATTCGACAGGCAAATGCGGTGGTAGCAGCCTTAAGAGACGATGCGCTCAATTTGGCGTTGACCACCCTATCCCGAAGCTACGGGATCTCTCATATCGTGGTGCGGATGCGCGATCGCGAGTTTTTGGAAGCGTATCGGCTGGCTCAAGCCAGCCACATTATCAGTACTGTGGATCTGGGGGTGGCAACGATGGTCAATGCGATCGAATACCCCGAAGTAGAGTCAATGATGCATTTTGAGCAGGGACAGGTCGAGGTACTGAAACTGCCTGTTCCGAGTGGTTGTTATGTGGCAGGACGCACCGTTGCCCAGATTGCTCAAGATCCTCGATTCCCCACAGGCTCCTTGATCATTGGCTATCAATGCCACTCCTGTGCCAATTTGGAAATTCCGAATGGCAATACGGTATTAGAAGCAGATTCAACCATTCTGGTGGTGACCCGTTCTGAATCGGTGCATCCCATGATCGATTTCCTGGGAATTCAGGCTAGTCATCTTCCAACGTTAGAAGTTTCTCATCCAACTCTTTGATGTAAGGTTGCACCAAATCCTCAGGGACAATGCGCTTGCGGAGGGCATCCCGGACGGCTCCTTTTTCTGCTAACAGCAATTGTCGTCGGATCGTATCGAGTCCGCTGCGATCGCTTTTCAACTGACCTGCCCGATATTGGTTGTGCAGATCCCGCAGAACTCGCTCAGATTGGGCAACTCGTGCTTGATATGATGCCCAGAGTTCTTCATAGACGGCTTTGGGTAGCACCCCTGATTTCAGCAAACTATCCAGTTCATCCTGGGCGGCTTTGGCGGCAATCAACTGAAGCTGAAGCTTGCCCACTTGCTCCATCGCGTCTGAAACGGGGCTAATTTTAAGCCGTTTGACCAGCCAGGGCAGGCTTAATCCCTGTCCCACAAGGGAGAATAGGACGGCTCCGAACACGAGTTCAATAATGCCTTCCCGTCCCGGCAGTGCCAGGGGAATACTCAGCGCCAGTGCCATCGACAGAGAGCCTTTGATATTGCCCAAGACCAGGACGTGCTGCCAGCGTAATGGGATCGGGCGATCAAACCAGCGCAACCCTGCCAGCAATAAATAAACGGAGAGAATTCGTCCCAATTGGTATGCCAGAATCACCAATAAGATGGCAGGCAAAATTCTCCAGAGCGTGATCGGGTTAATCTCAATGCCGATCAATAAGAAGATAAACGTATTAACTCCGAAGCCTGCATATTCCCAGAAGGTGAGTAAAGACATGCGATCGGAGGCAGACGTACTGCGGGGCAAGCCAAGATTGCCAAAGATTAGCCCAGCAATGACCACGGCAACCGCCCCCGACACTCCCAGAAATTGCCCAATTTGAAAGGTTCCTAAGGCTAAGGCTCCGGTTAGCAACAAACTGCTCAAGGGATCATGCAAGCGGGTGAAGAGGGGTAAACTCAAATAACCGAGGATTGCTCCCACCAAACCTCCACCCAAAGAAATGACGAGCAGTTCTCGGATGCCATCTATAGCCGTGAGGGAGCCTGTGGTATAAACAATCAGGATCAAATTAAACGTCACCAGCGCCGCCGCATCATTAAACAGGGTTTCCCCCTCGACAATAGTGGATAATCGGGAAGGGACACGGATTTCCTTGAAAACAGCAATCATAGAAACGGTATCCGTATTCGCCAGAATCACGCCAATCAATAAGGCAGGAATCCAGTCCAACCCCAAGCCATACTTCACAATCATTGCAATAATGGCTGTCGAGAAAACTGACCCTGGACCCGC
>JBJTUO010000135.1:0-29074 GCA_046080785.1 Leptolyngbyaceae cyanobacterium
ATAGATCGATTGTATCATTTTGCTTGTTTCGTTGGCATCAAGCCACACTCAACAAGCGCGGCTTTCATCCCGTCACCGAATCGCTCTTGAGTAAACACAATTCACGTTTTCGGTGCGGGGCTTCCCGCCGACTTAGCTAAAGATGAATGAGGCGTAACCCGATCAATCTTGTTTAAAGCCTTGATGAAAGGAGGTAAATTCCAGGCTAACCCTCCTGATGGGTATCTCATTTTCAGAAAAATGAAGTAACTAGAGAAAATCATTTATTGCTGCCGCCACAAAGTCTTGGGCGACGGCAAGTCAGAAAGCCTGCCCAGAATCAGCATTCTCGCAGTTGGCTCTGCCCTAAGCTTTCTGACCAAAACATATGTTTATTCGATTTATCGCTGCATCTATTGTAATAAAGGATATTGATCACCCATGGCTTTTATCAGTTATCTGCCCACAAATAATTTGAGCGTTGGGCTGGCTCCTGCGGTGCCTTCAGCTAGTCAGTTCAGGGGGCTTTCCCCTGGGCAGGTAACTAAACTGGTTGTGATCGACTCTGGCGTTGAGGGTTATAAAGAGCTCGTTTCAGGCCTGTTACCCGATCAAGACCTCGCCATTCTCCACCCCGCTGCGGATGGGATTGAGCAAATTTCATATTTTTTAAGTCAGGGTAACTATACAGACCTGGCGATCGTTGCTCACGGGGAACCTGGGAAGGTTTACCTGGGAAACAGTATTTTACAAGCCACTACCCTGTCTCGTTATACCGCTCTGCTGAGTGGATGGGGGGTTGATCAGATTGATTTATGGAGTTGTCAGGTTGCTCAAAATTCCCTTTTTGTTGCCCAATTGGCAGAGATCACAAAAGCTAAAGTTTTTGCCAGCCACGAACAAATCGGCCAGGGTAATTGGTCAATCGTAGGGGCAGAGGTTCCCTTTTATCCTGATACTCAAAATGACTGGAGGGGCCTGTTAAATCAGGCTTCCACTCTGACTGCAGATGTGGTTGATGTCACCCCTGATCCAAGAAGTACAGCGGTTAATTCAATCATTATTAATTTCAGTGAGGTTATTGATTCGACTAGCTTTAGCGTAAATGACCTGACGTTAAAGTTAGGAAATAGCACAACGAATCTTTTAGCAGGTAGTAGTGCCACCATTTCACAGATTAACTCAACCAGCTTTAGCCTGAATGGGCTGGCTGGCTTGACTGGTAATCAGGGTATTTATCAACTCTTGGTTCATACCCCTGGAATTACTACAGCGACTGGTACACCTGGTTTTGTAGATGCCTCTGACTACTGGGAAGTGACAGCACCTGGGCCAATTGCCACAACAGATGGCTACTTGAACTTTATCCAGTTTACTCGTGCTGCTCGCTTTACTGGCGCTCCTATCCCTTTCACGCCCGTTGAAGTCAACGGTCTGCAAATCCCCCTCCTGTTTGATGAAACCTACTACACCTGGAAAAACCCTGATGTCCAGGCGGCAGTTCAAGCTGGTCAATTTAGGAGTGGCTATGAGCACTTTGTCTACTTTGGCCAATTTGAGGGGCGCAGTCCCAGTACGCTCTACAACGAGCAGTATTATTTAAGTAGTAACCCGGATGTAGACGCCGCGGTCAAAAGTGGTCAATTGAGGAGTGGGTTGCAGCACTTCTTGCTGTATGGCAACCAGGAAGGGCGCAATCCCAGTGCGTTGTTTAATCAAAAAGATTATTTGACTGGTAATCTTGATGTGCAGGCCGCGATCGGGTCTGAGTTTACCAGTGCGTTTGACCATTTCATCGAGTATGGGGTAAACGAAGGGCGAGTTCCTAATTTGCTTCTGTTCCAGGAAGCCTTTTACCTAAACCAAAATCCAGATGTAAAAGCAGCAGTCCAGAGCAAGTCCTTTGCGAGTGGGTATCAGCACTACCTGCAATTTGGTGCCCGTGAAGGCAGGGATCCTAGCCTCCTGTTTAATGAGCAGGCTTATCGATCGCTAAATCCCGATGTGGCGGCTGCTATTGCCAACGGTACTATCCTCAGTGGGTTTACCCATTACATCCTGTTTGGCCGGGCAGAAGGACGCCAGACTGTTTCAAAGAGTCCTGCTTCTAGTCAAAATATCCTCAATGGTAATGCCGGTGATAGTTCAATTTATGGCGGCTCTAATCCTAGCACGACGCTGAGCAGTGACAGCAAGGATCCCCTCTACGGCAGTGGGGGCCAAGAGATTCGCAATGGCGGTGCCGGTGATGATTTGATTTACGGTGATGCTGATACTGAGACCCTTTTGGGTGGCGACGGCAAGGATACCCTTTACGGCAACGGGGGCAGAGATATCCTCAACGGTGGTGCCGGTGATGATTTGATTTATGGCGATGCTGGTGCTGACACTCTTTTGGGTGGCGACGGCAACGATACCCTTTACGGCAACGGAGGCAGAGATATCCTCAATGGCGGTGCCGGTGATGATCTCATTTATGGCGGCTCTGATGCTGATATTATTTTCGGGGGTGATGGCAATGACACTATCTACGGTAATGGGGGCGGCGATTTGATCGATGGCGGGGCAGGCAGCGATACGATCTGGCTCGGTAGTGGTGCAGCCACGGTTGTTCTTTCTTCAGGGGATGGCTACGACACGATCAATAATTTCCAACTAGGCGCGACCAAATTTAAAGTCGATACCCTGAATAATCTTAACTTTGTTGATAGTTCTGATGGCGCTCGAATTTCACAAGGCAGTGATTTGCTGGCGATTGTCTCCTGGCAATCTGCCAACACCTTCAGCGCAAACCTGAACCAGATCTTCATTACCTGATCTGAACCTGATCTGCTCAAATTGGCATTGCTGATTCTAGAGTACCGGTACAGCGTTAACTATCAGATCCATTTTTGAGGATGTGTGGATTCCCATTTCTGTGGGAATGAGGATGAACCGTAGAGAAGGGATATCCGATGCAGTCTAAAGCCCAATACGGTTACTGGGTTTTGCAGGAATCTTTTCCCAATCCAGATTAGGATTGCTATAGAGTAAGCGAATACGCCTGATTTTTGGGTCACCCATGACGACCTCTACGACACCTCAGACTTTTTCTCTGGAATCCCTAACTTCCCTAGTCGATGAGACTGCGATCCAACCATGGGAAGCAATTGATGGAGATTTACGCGACCGCATTGCCCGGTCGATCGCCCCCAGCGTTACTATCCTGGGCCTTGTTTCTCCAGGCACCCAGGCAGAACTAGGGGCGGTAATGGCCGCCGCTCACCGGCAGAGGTGTCCTGTTTTACCTTTGGGGGCGGGGAGTAAGATTGATTGGGGTGGTTTGGTGGGCAACCCTGGTGAAAATCTACTGCTGCTCAGTCTGGCTCGTATCAATCGCTTGATCGAGCATGCCGTGGGGGATTTGACCGTCACCGTCGAGGCGGGTATCAATTTTGCTGACCTCCAGAAAACCCTGGCGGCAGCGGGCCAATTCCTGGCGATCGACCCCACCGACCCTGATCGGGCCACCATCGGCGGCATTATTGCCACGGGGGATACCGGCTCTCTGCGACAACGCTATAACAGCGTCCGGGATATGGTGCTGGGCATTACCTTTGTGCGGGCTGACGGCCAAGTGGCGAAGGCGGGAGGCCGGGTTGTCAAGAATGTGGCGGGCTACGATTTAATGAAGCTACTCACAGGTTCCTACGGAACCTTGGGGATCGTGACCCAAGTAACGCTACGGGTTTATCCTCTACCGGAAGCCACTCAGACAATTGTCCTAACTGGCGAGGCGGCGGCCCTTTCCAGTGCAGCTCAAACGCTGCGCAGTTCTGCCCTCACTCCAACCCAGGCAGATTTACTCTCGGCCTCTCTGGTAAACAGGCTATTCAACAGGACAGGTATGGGATTAGTCGTCCGGTTTCAAGGTATGCGATCGGGGGTAGAACAACAGACCCAGCGGTTGGTGGAAGTGGGCCAAGCGATCGGTTTAACCCATACCACCTGGTCAGGCGACGATGAGCTAGCTCTATGGCAACGATTGTCAGCCCAAATGTTGCCTGACACCCCCTCGGCCCAGATTGCCTGCAAAATAGGAATAGGCCCTACCCATGGGGTTGCCCTATGCCAGCAGCTTGAGTCTATGTCTGTACCCAGTTTTTGTCAGATTCACAATGCCAGTGGGGTGGGGCGTTTACTGGTTTTAGAAGCCCTGCCAGATATGAGTGCCTTCAATCCGATTCGGGCTTTTTGCCAGTCGCATCAGGGCTATGTCTCGATCTTACAGGCACCGATTGCAGTCAAGCAAACCCTTGATGTCTGGGGCTACCCTGGCAATGGGCTCAATTTAATGCGTCAGATTAAACAACAGTTTGACCCAGATCAACTCCTCAGTCCCCATCGCTTTATTGGGGGCATCTAAATGCCATGAACACCCTAGATCAACCCCAAACTCCCGGCTCCAACTCTGAAGCTGTCGCCCCAGAGTTTCCCTCCTTTGACCTCAAGCATCCCCCCAATCCCAAATTAATTGATGCCTGTGTACACTGCGGCTTTTGCCTCTCTACCTGTCCCAGTTATCGGGTGATTGGTAAAGAGACCGACTCCCCCAGGGGCCGCATTTACTTGATGAATGGGGTCAATCAAGGGCAAATTCCCCTCTCTCCGGCGACAGTGCAGCACTTTGACTCCTGTTTAGGATGTCTAGCCTGTGTCACGACCTGCCCATCTGGGGTGCAGTACGACAAGCTCATCGAGGCCACCCGCCAGCAGGTAGAGCGCAACCACGATCGCCCATTGCAAGAAAAACTACTCCGCAAGCTGATCTTTGCCCTATTCCCCTACCCCAATCGGCTGCGCTGGTTACTGAGGCCAATGCAGTGGTATCAGCAACTTGGCTTGCAAAAATGGCTGCGATCGGTGGGCCTGCTCAATCAAATTTCTCCCCAGTTGGCTGCCATGGAGTCTGTGTTGCCCCCCATTCCCCCAGAGGCATTTCGTGGCCCCTTTCCAGAGCAAATACCCGCTCAGGGCCAGACCCGTTACCGGGTCGGATTGTTGCTGGGTTGTGTGCAACAGCTATTTAACCCGGTGGTGAATGACGCCACCATTCGGGTCTTAACCGCTAATGGTTGTGAAGTCATTCTTCCCAAAAGCCAGGGCTGCTGTGGTGCCCTCACCCATCATCAGGGCCAAGAAGCCCAGACAGAGGCGTTAGCCCGTCAGTTAATCGATAGCTTTGAGCCGACCGGGGTAGACTTCATCTTGGTGAATGCCTCTGGTTGCGGCCATACCCTGAAGGAGTACGGCAACATTCTTAAAGATGACGCTCAATATTGCCAAAAGGCCGCTGCCTTTGCCAGCCAGATTCGGGATGTACAGGAGTTTTTAGCGGAGGTGGGATTGACAGCCCCCCTTTCCCCCTTGCAAGAGCAACCCCTAGCGATCGCCTATCAAGACGCCTGTCACATGCTCCACGGCCAGAAAATTAGTGTGCAACCGCGCCAATTGCTGCGTCAGATTCCAGGGGTGATGTTGCGGGAGCCAGTGGATGCGGCGCTGTGTTGTGGCAGTGCAGGCATCTATAACATCCTGCAACCTGAGGTGGCAGCAGAATTGGGACAGCAAAAGGTGGAGAATTTAACCCATACCGGGGCGCAGGTGATTGCATCGGCCAATATTGGTTGCTTTGTCCAAATTAGCAAGCATTTGGAGCTTCAGGGTAAGCAAGTACCAGTATTGCACCCCATGCAGTTATTGGATTACTCCATTCGGGGTCTTCAACTTGGACTCTAACTAACTGAAAAAAGCTGGCAGGCCATTTCAGACCCACCAGCTGCTTTAAGGAGCAATGAAGCGTGTTTAGAGCCTACTTAGACTCTGTAAAATCAGCGTCGATCACATCATCATCGCGAGTTGAGGGGCCAGGCTCAGGGCCAGGTGCGGGGCCAGGCTCAGGAGCCCCCTCACCAGTCTGCTGGTAGAGATGGCTGCTGACGCTGTAGAGAGCCTGTTGTAGATCTGTGGTCAGTGACTTGACGCGATCGTAGTCTTCGCTATTAATCGCCTCGCGCAGATCCTTGACCAGACCGTCAATGCGACTCTTGTCATCCGCAGGCACCTTATCTCCCAGCTCGGCAATTTGCTTTTCTGCCTGATAAGCCAGAGAGTCTGCCTGGTTCTTCAGGTCGATACGTTCCCGTTTTTCCCGGTCATTGTTGGCATTATTTTCGGCTTCCCGCACCATCCGTTCTACATCGTCTTTGGGCAGAGTAGAAGCCCCTGTAATGCTGATAGACTGCGCTTTACCTGTCCCTTTGTCCTTAGCGGTGACATTCAAGATGCCGTTGGCGTCGATGTCGAAGGTTACTTCAATTTGAGGCACCCCTCTAGGCGCAGGGGGAATGCCATCCAGACGGAAGGTGCCCAGACTCTTGTTGTCAGACGCCATGGAACGCTCACCCTGCAACACATGGATTTCCACATTGGATTGACCATCTGCCGCCGTGGAGAAGACTTCCGATTTTTTGGTAGGAATGGTGGTGTTACGGGGGATGATGGGGGTCATGACGCCGCCCAGCGTTTCCACACCCAGGGAGAGGGGAGACACATCCAGGAGCAGAATGTCTTTCACTTCCCCGGCTAATACCCCAGCTTGAATAGCAGCCCCAACCGCAACAACCTCATCCGGGTTGACACTCTGGTTTGGGTCTTTACCCAACACCCGGCGCACCAGGTCTTGAATCGCCGGAATTCGAGTGGAGCCACCCACCAAAACCACTTCATCAATGCTTTCTTTGCCCAACTTAGCGTCCCGCAATGCGTTTTCAACAGGAATGCGAGAGCGATCGATTAAGTCAGCACAGAGTTCTTCAAACTTAGCGCGGGTGAGGGTGGTATCCAGGTGCTTTGGCCCATCCTGGGTAGCGGTGATAAAGGGCAGGTTAATCTCTGCCTGAGTTACACTGGAGAGCTCAATCTTGGCCTTTTCTGCCGCTTCCGTCAGCCGTTGCAGGGCTTGTTTGTCCTTACGCAGCTCGATCCCTTCTTGTTTTTTGAACTCCTCCGCCAAGTAATCGACAATCTTTTTGTCAAAGTCATCCCCCCCTAGATGCGTATCCCCAGAAGTCGCCAGCACTTCAAAGACCCCATCGCCGACTTCCAGAATCGAAACATCGAAGGTGCCCCCCCCCAGGTCAAACACCAGAATGGTTTCATTGCTCTTCTTATCCAAACCATAGGCAAGGGAAGCCGCTGTCGGTTCATTAATAATCCGCAACACTTCCAGGCCCGCAATTTTTCCAGCATCCTTGGTGGCCTGCCGTTGGGAGTCATTGAAGTAAGCAGGCACGGTAATTACCGCCTGGGTGACATCTTCACCCAGATACTTACTGGCGTCTTCCTTCAGCTTGCGCAGCACTTGAGCAGAGATTTCTTCGGGTGCAAACTGTTTACCCAGAGCAGTGCAATCTAACTTGACGTTACCATTAACGTTCAGCACCTTATAAGCAACTTCTGTAGCTTCATGGGTCACCTCATCAAACCGCCGACCAATGAAGCGTTTGACCGAGTAGAAGGTGTTTTCCGGGTTCATTACCGCTTGTCGCTTAGCAATCTGACCTACCAGGCGATCTCCGTTTTTAGCAAAGGCAACAACAGAAGGCGTTGTCCGAAACCCCTCTGCATTGGCAATCACCGTTGGCTTGCCACCCTCCATCACTGCTACGCATGAGTTTGTTGTACCCAGGTCAATTCCGACTACTTTTGCCATTGGTGCTTCGGCTCCATCAATACACGAGTTTAGGGTTTAAAGAAAGTACAAAGGGGAAAGGCTACAAGTTCGCTTAATAAGCTGACAACTCTACGCCAAAACAGCACAACATTTTAGGGGAGTCCCCCTCCTACTGCTAACGATAGGCACGATGCGCCAATCTCTTAATCTATAGTGATTGCCTTTGCAAAACTAATGAAGGGGGGGTTACCGAACCTGATAGGTCGGTTAAGCCTCGCTCTGACCAGAACCCTTTTGATGGATGAAATAGCGGGCGTCGGTAGGCATTCTGACACCCCCCTTATTGCACAGAGCCCCGGCCATGATCGAGTAGGAGGTCGGGCCTCTCTACTCGAAATCACGCTTTTACAAGGTGTTACTCGGCTGGGTGGCCTGATTCAGGTCAACTTTGACGACCTTGGGGCGATCGGCCTCCACTTTAGGCAACGTCAAGGTCAGAATGCCATCCTTGAAGTCAGCCTTCACCTGATCGTTCTGTACCGGCGTTGGGAGTGGGATAACCCGACGGAAGCCACCATAGCGGAACTCAGAGCGATAGACTTGATGTTCTTCAGACTTGGACTCTGACTTGTACTCACCCGCGATCGAAATCGCTTCTCGAGTGACTTGCACTTCGAGATCTTTGGCATCGATGCCGGGCAATTCAGCTCGCACAATCACTTCTGCATCAGTGGCCTTCACCTCAATTGCGGGAGACCAGCTTGCACCATTCCCCTTGACCGACGCAGGACGGGTCAGAGGGGCCAATTCATCAAACAATTGATCAAATTGATGGCGAATCGCATCTATATCATTCCAGGTTTGCCAGCGCACTAGTGCCATAATTCTTTACCTCTTTAGCTGTCATCTATGTTTTCACTTTAGAGTGAACGCTGGTAGCAGTCATTGATGCAAACCGTAATCAGCCAGTGGTAGTTGCCGCATTTGGCCCCAACTTTCCCAGTCAAGGGAGCACAAAAAAAAGAACTCACCTTGGAGTTCCTTTTTTACATGAGTCGAAGGTTAGCCCTGTCGCCTTACCGGCCAGGTATCTTAGCCTGCTTTGCTAAATTTAAGAAATAGCTCATATTCGCTCCAGGACGACGACGACCACTAGCGCTACTGGGGGCAATTAAGTAGTCGGGGGCAAAGGTAGCGGCTTGCTTGACAACAGGGGTAGCTGGTTTAGAAACAGGGGTTGGAGCCACCACAACTTTAGCTTCGGGTTTTGTTTCGGGTTTTGCCGTCGCCTCTGCCTTAGGCGGAGCGGGTTGAGCAGTAGTGATGGGTGCAGCCGTCGCACCATTACTACTGGGTGCAGCCGTCGCACCACTGTTACCCACGCCCTTTGCATCATCGAGTTCTAGAAAGTAAGCTGACCCTTTTTTCTTTATGGGTTTTGCAGTCCCAGTAGAGTCTGTTGCATTCCCGGCCTGTTCTGCTCCACCCAGCCCTAAATTTTTTTTGATGCCATTCAGAAAACCACTCATTACAACTGCTCCTGGAAATAAACCTGAGACATAACGAACATCGAAAGCCTATCCATCAGTCTATCAGCTAGACCGAGCCGAATTGTTAGCGCAACCGCTCCAGACCGAGCAAAAACTTTTTCATGATCAATGATTAAAGGATTATGAGATCTGAGGGGTGCGATCGCAACCTTTCTTTACAGATATTGGTAGGGTTTAATTCTTTTTTGGTGGGAAAGTTTATTTTCCTGGGGCCAGGGGGTATCAGGTGTTGATGAAGTTCTACTAAGATAAAGGGGTAGCCTAAGTGAACGATCCTATGTCTGTTTCACCCTTAGCCGCTGGGGCACCTGAAAACCAGCCCGAAAAAATTTATTTGCCCAAAACCAGCGAATCTGAATCCTTAAAAAAGATTCGTCATACCACTTCCCATGTTATGGCAATGGCGGTTCAGACGCTGTTTCCTAAGGCGCAGGTGACGATCGGCCCCTGGATTGAGAATGGATTTTATTACGACTTTGATAATCCGACTCCGTTTACAGACAAGGACTTAAAAGCCATCAAAAAAGAGATGGCAAAAATCATCAGGCGTAAACTGCCGGTGCTGCGGGAAGAAGTCAGTCGGGAAGAGGCCAAACGGCGCATTGAGGCGATTCAGGAGCCTTATAAGTTAGAAATCCTGGCGGATATTCAACAAGAACCGATTACTATCTACCACCTGGGGGATGGGTGGTGGGATCTCTGTGCTGGGCCCCATGTCAGCAACACAGATGAGCTCAATCCCGATGCGATCGCCCTGGAGAGCGTGGCTGGTGCTTACTGGCGCGGCGATGAAACCAAGGCTCAACTGCAACGAATTTATGGCACCGCCTGGGAGACAGCCGATCAACTGGCAGAATACGAACGGCGGAAGGCAGAAGCTCTCAAACGAGACCACCGCAAACTCGGCAAAGAGCTGGGCTTATTTATCTTTGCTGACCCCGTTGGGCCAGGACTCCCCCTGTGGACGCCGAAAGGTACTATAGTGCGATCGCTGCTAGAAGATTTTTTGAAGCAAGAGCAACTAAAACGGGGTTATTTGCCCGTGGTGACGCCCCATATCGCCAGGGTCGATCTGTTTAAGCTCTCTGGTCACTGGCAAAAATACAAGGAAGACATGTTTCCTCTGATGGCTGAGGATGAAGCCGCCACTCAGCAGGAGCAGGGCTTTGTCTTAAAGCCGATGAACTGTCCATTTCACATTCAAATTTATAAAAGTGAACTGCGATCGTACCGGGAACTGCCCATGCGCCTGGCCGAGTTTGGCACGGTCTACCGCTACGAACAGTCAGGGGAACTGGGCGGCCTGACACGGGTGCGGGGCTTTACGGTAGATGACTCTCATTTGTTTGTCACCCCAGAACAGTTGGATCAGGAATTTTTGAATGTGGTGGATTTAATTCTGACTGTATTCAAGAGCCTGCAGCTCAAAAACTTCAAGGCCCGCCTGAGTTTTCGAGACCCTGACTCCAACAAGTACATTGGCTCCGATGAAGCTTGGGAAAAAGCGGAGGGGGCGATTCGTCGGGCGGTGGAAACCCTCGGTATGGATTACTTTGAAGGGATTGGAGAAGCCGCCTTTTATGGCCCCAAGCTAGACTTTATCTTTCAAGATGCCCTTGATCGGGAGTGGCAATTGGGCACTGTACAGGTAGATTACAACCTGCCAGAGCGGTTTGAGTTGGAGTACGTCGCTGAGGAGGGTAGTCGCAAGCGGCCCGTGATGATTCACCGGGCACCATTTGGCTCCCTAGAGCGGCTGATTGGGATTCTGATTGAGGAATATGCTGGAGATTTCCCCCTCTGGTTGGCCCCTGTGCAGATCCGCCTCTTGCCTGTGAGCACAGAGTTTACTGGTTTTGCTCAACAGGTCGTGGCCCAGTTGAAGCAGTTGGGGCTGCGGGCTGAGGTCGATCTCAGCAATGAGCGCCTGGGTAAACTGATTCGCAATGGGGAGAAGGATAAGATTCCTGTAATGGCGGTGGTAGGTGCCAAAGAAGCGGAGTCTAACAGTCTCAGTATCCGCACCCGCGCTTCTGGAGAATTAGGCAGCCTGCCTGTGTCTGAGGTCTGCGACCGCATGAGGGCTGCCAATCAAAATCATAGCCAGTTCTAGAGTGAAACCTGTCCTAACTTCATGACTAACTTTCTATGGATATCAAATCGGGTTTTGTCGGCGCGATCGGGGATACGCCTCTGATTCGACTCAATAGTGTGAGTGACGCAACTGGCTGTGAAATTTTAGGGAAAGCAGAGTTTCTCAACCCCGGTGGCTCTGTCAAGGATCGGGCCGCTCTTTACATCATTGAGGATGCCGAAAAAAAGGGCCTGCTCAAACCGGGGGGCACTGTGGTAGAAGGCACCGCAGGTAATACCGGCATTGGTCTGGCTCATATCTGTAATGCCAAGGGCTACAACTGCCTAATTATCATTCCTGAAACCCAGTCGCCGGAAAAAATTGAACTGCTGCGAACCTTAAGGGCTGAGGTGCGTACCGTACCCGCAGTGCCCTACCGAGACCCCAACAACTACGTCAAGCTATCCGGGCGGATTGCCTCCGAAATGGAGAATGGGATCTGGGCGAATCAATTTGATAACCTGGCCAATCGCCTGGCCCACTATGACACCACTGGCCCAGAAATTTGGGCCCAAACTGACGGCAAGATTGATGGCTGGGTGGCGGCCACGGGGACAGGCGGCACTTTTGCAGGGGTGGCCCTATTTCTGAAAGAAAAGAATCCCGCCATCAAGTGTGTGGTGGCTGACCCCATGGGCAGTGGCCTATATAGCTATGTCAAAACTGGGCAGATTCATCTGGAGGGGAGCTCGATCGCGGAGGGGATCGGCAATAGCAGGGTGACAGCCAATATGGCAGGTGCCCCGGCTGACGATGCCATTCAGGTGCATGACACCGAGGCCATTCGTATGATCTACCAGTTACTCGAGCAAGATGGCCTGTTTATGGGGGGCTCTGTCGGCATTAATGTGGGAGCGGCAGTTGCTCTAGCCAAGCAGATGGGCCCAGGGCACACGATCGTTACAGTCCTGTGCGATGGTGGCAGCCGCTACCAGTCCAAGCTGTTTAACCCCAGCTGGCTGGCAGAGAGAGGTCTGATTCCTAGTAGTCCGTTAGGATAAGTTTGAGGGATACCTCCAAGCTACAAAAACCATTGATTGAGTGTTTTGAGGAGGCTTCACCCCTCAAAACAGTCTTGACAGACCACTGGTGCCTAAGTCTACCCTTCGTTATCTTTAACAAAGTTTCATGACATTACCCTGAAAATATTGTTTTTGGTAGCTTAAAGTACAGAAAGAAGGATAAAACGTTCATCTTTTCCGGTTGGCCGAAAAAGACGGAAGTAGGGATGTCTCCCGAAGGAACGCGCCTCCGTTCCCTAACTAATCAGTCAACAAGAGGCGATCGTATGAAATTGATTTATCGTGGCCAGGCTTATGAGTATGAACCAGGGGTGGGTGAGGCACCTGCGGTTGAGCAGGTGAGAGAGCCCCGCTCCAGCTATAGGCTGCAATATCGGGGCCTAGCCTATACCGTAAACCCCAATGTGGTTGAGCGCCAGCCTGTCGTCAGCCCCGTAGCCAACCTGATTTATCGCGGTGCCACCTACGCCATGAATGGATGGCAACCCACTGCCCGTCCGGTAGGTATGGCGACCGGTGCCGGTGTTTCCCGAAGCAGCCAAACCGCCCCAGGTCTGGCTGCCGTTCATCGCCGAAATCTCCATCAGAATCTAGATCGTCGCATCCAGATTGCCTGTGAGCGAGGCGATCGGGAGTTAGTGCAGGCTTTAGAGCGGGAGTTGCGTCAAATTTAGTAATGAATTGCCCCCTTCCCCCGTTTTAGGGTGGGTGGGGATTGCTACGATTTGGGTATTCGGATAAACGCTTAGTTAAAAGAAAGTGCACACTTCTTAGCCTCTGCATGTAACATGGCAGCCAGACAACAGGCGTTGCTTAAAAGCAGGATGAATTGAATCAAAGTTTCAAGCATCCTATGTTCTTTCCACCCCAAGAGTCAGCAACGTCAGGCAACATGCGTATGTGAGGGTTTACCTATGGGGATTCACAACCTGGCATTTGGGGCAGTCTCAGCCCGATCGCCCTGGTATCGGCTCTGTCTCAGTGGTGGTATCACTATTTCGTTGGTAGTCGCCAGCATTCTGTCGGCGACTGCTCAGCAAACCTTGCCTCCACCCCCTAGCATCGGCAGCCCAGACCTCAGTCAACCCCAACCCTTACAGGCAGATGGGTCTCAGTTACCCCCACCCCCGCAACAAACCATTACCCCGCAGCCCCTGCCAACTCAACCCTCTAACTGGCAAGCCATACCAGCTCAACCAAGTCAGCCCTTTAATGCCTCCCCTTCGGCTTCCCCTGGTGCCATACCCCGCTATTTAGTTGTGCTACCTGGCGACAGAATGGGGTTGCCCCTATTAGTCAATCAAGTGACTCGAGTCGGCATTCAGCAAAATGCGATTCAAGTCAAAAATGCGCCCTACGGCCCCCATCTGGCGATCGGCCCCTTTGTGACTTATAAAGAGGCTGAAGGTGTCACCGATTTGCTGCGGCAAAATGGGATGCAAAGTGCCAGGGTCTTTTTCCTGCGCTAAGGTCAGAATGAAGGGGTGGGAGCCAGCCCTGTGATCAATTGGAACGTTAGAGACCTGCAGATTCAAGCGATTGTGGTGACGGCTGAGCAGATGCGCGCCATAGAAGGGCGTGTCTTTGCTGCGGGTATGCCAGTTGCGGCCTTGATGGAGAAGGTGGCAGGGTTGGTGGCTCGTCGGGTTATGGCCCTCTACCCTCAGTCAGCGGTAAAGCGGCTAGGGGTGCTGGCCGGGCCTGGGCACAACGGGGGCGATGCCCTGGTCGTCGCCCGTGAATTATATCTCCAGGGGTATGGCGTCACGATATTGTGCCCCTTTGCTCGCCAAAAAGACCTAACCAGTCAACACAGTCGCTATTGTCTCAGCTTAGGAATTGACCTGGCCCCAGACCTGTCTGCCCTCCGGTCTTGCGATCTATTACTAGATGGTTTATTTGGGTTTGGGCTGGAGCGATCGCTAGAGGGAGCAATTGCCGACCTGATTGATCAGGTGAACCGGTGGGGGGTCCCCATTCTAAGCATTGACCTACCCTCTGGCCTGCATACGGATACCGGCCAGATTTTAGGAACGGCGATTCGGGCCAGCCACACGTTTTGTCTGGGCCTCTGGAAATTGGGCTTGTTACAAGACCATGCGCTGGAACTGATCGGCACCGCAGAACTAATTGACATTGGCTTGCCATTGGCTGACATCGATGCCGTGTTAGGCAGCCCCCCGCCGATACGGCGAGTCACCCCCCCTTCGGCGATCGCCCACATCCCCTTGCAGCGTCCCTCAGCGACCCATAAATATCAGATCGGCCACCTGCTTTTGATTGCCGGATCCCATCGCTATACCGGAGCCGCGATTTTAGCTGGCCTGGGGGCACGGGCAACTGGCATCGGGATGCTTTCTATCGCGGTGCCTGCTTCTCTAAAATCGCTACTGGCCAGTCACTTGCCCGAAGCCTTAATTTTGGCATGCCCAGAGACTGAGAGCGGAGCGATCGCTGAGCTACCAGATTTCGTCAACTTGGAGAGCTACCAGGCGATCGCCTGTGGCCCAGGGTTGACCAAAGATGCCATCCCATTGGTACAACAGGTTTTGGCCAGCCATTGCCCCCTTGTTTTAGATGCCGATGGGTTAAATATTCTGGCAGATTTAGGGACGATCGCTCCCTTAAAGGCCCGCACAGCCGCCACCCTGCTCACCCCTCACCAGGGGGAGTTTAGACGGCTGTTCCCCAACGTGATGGCATCCCAACCCTGTCGAGTCACAGCGACCCAAACTGCTGCCGCCCAGACAAACGCCACTGTCTTGCTCAAGGGGGCGAGGGTGATTATTGCGGCTCCTGACAAACAGGTATGGATTAATCCAGAGAGTACACCGGCCTTAGCCAGGGGAGGCAGCGGTGATGTTTTAACCGGACTATCAGGGGGATTGCTGGCCCAGGCAAAAACAATCACCCCAGAATCTGCCCTTGAGGCTGCTCAAGCAGCTGCCTGGTGGCATGGGGCAGCCGGAATTTTAGCCGCGACAGAACGGACGATCTCCGGCGTAGACGCTCTCACCCTGACGGCATACTTAATACCCGCTTTGAGGGAGGCTACCACCCTTCTGGGCCAGCCGTGAACAACGGGGTTGATCTGTTAAACTCAGGATCTGGTTGTGCCCTTCGTGCCCACCAATTGAAGCCATGTCCAAAAAACAGCCATCGGACTCTCCAGCCTCCTTTTCTACCAGCAGCTATCTTGGCTCCCTAAAACAGCCCCAAGACTGGCAACAGCGAATTGCCTCGACTGCCCTGCGATTTAATCGAGAATACCAGGGGCAATTGCCAGACCTGCCAGCAGAGGTGAAAGCCCTCCCGATTTATGACGAATGGAAATCAGGCTTACTGCAGGCCAGACTCACTTCACCGTTTTGGGAGTTGGCCAAACCCCAAAAAAACCAACATTGTCTAGATCTGGGCTGTGGCGTGAGTTTCTTAATCTACCCCTGGCGTGACTGGGAAGCCCTCTTTTACGGGCAGGAAATCAGTACGGTAGGGCGGGATATTTTGAATACCCGTGGGCCCCAACTCAACTCCAAACTGTTTAAGGGCGTGAAATTGGCACCGGCCCATGAGCTGGAGTACAGTTCGCAAAAATTTGATCTGGTGATTGCCACAGGGGTTAGTTGCTATTACCCGATCGCCTATTGGACAGAAGTGATGGCAGCGGTGCAGGCTATTCTCAAGCCCGGTGGCTTTTTTGTTTTTGATGTACTAGATCTGGAGTCTCCCCTGGCAGAAAATTGGGCTATTTTAGAAACCTATCTGGGGGCAGCAGTAGAGTTGGAATCCCTTCCCGATTGGGAAGCTGCGATCAAAGCCGCCCCCGGTCGGATTGTGAAACAACAGGCGGGAGACCTGTTCCATCTGTATAAGGTGAGCCTTAACTGAGTTACGGTTTCGTTACAATAAAAAGACAATATGTAACGATCCAGTTATGAACCGCACGATCGTCTGGTTTCGTCGCGACCTTCGGGTTGCCGATCATGCCCCTCTCCATCGGGCTGCTTGCCGTGGCGCGGTGATTCCCGTATTTGTGCTAGACAAAGCCTTGTTACATCACCCAGAAACCGGGTCTGCACGGGTAGCGTTTATGCTGGCCTGTCTGCAATCGCTAGATCAGGATTTGCAATCCCTGGGTGGGCGGTTGATTCTGAGGTCGGGAGACCCGGTGGAGATATTGCCTGACTTAATCCGAGAAACCGGGGCCGATGGCATCTACGCCTATATTGATTTTGAACGCATTTATGGCCGAGTGCGGGATGCCCGTTTAAATCGGGTGCTAGAACAGGAGAATTTGAAGATTCGCTGGTTTGAGCCGCCAGGCACCATTCCTGACCTGCGCCCCTACCCCTATTATCGAGAGCAATGGTATGCAGATATGGGAGCCCCCCTGGTGCCAACCCCCACCCAGATTTTAGTGCCCCCCGATGTTGTGAGCAAACCGCTACCGACCTTAACCGAGGTGGGGCATATTGCCGATGGTAAAACCATCCCCCCCGCCAGTACGACCACCGCCCGTCAACTGCTGCAAGAGTTTCTGGCCACCAAAACCGATCGCTACTACTGGCAGCTCTCCTACCCTGGTGCAGAAGCAACCACTGGGTTAAGCCCCCACATTAAGTTTGGAGTGATTTCTGTGCGAGAGTGTGTGCAGACCATCCAACAGGCTGAGCGACAGGCTGAGGCGCGGGTGAGGCGCAGTTGTCAGCAGTTGATTGCTCGCTTGCGGTGGGGCCATGGCTTTGCCCAACGGTTTCGCTACCTGCCCCAATTGGAACTGCGATCGCTGTATCAGGTCTTTGATCAAGACGGTTGGGAGTTTGATGAAGACCTCTATCAAGCCTGGCAGCAAGGGCAAACAGGGTTTCCTATGATTGATGCTGCCGCCCGCTGCCTACAGGCTACAGGGGGGTGGAAAGCCCTCAACTTTCGCAGTCGTGCCCTCTATGCCAGCTTTTTGAGTAACTTGTTGGGCATCGACTGGCGCTATGGTGCCCTTCACTTTATGCGGCATTTGCTAGATGGAGATTGCCCCATCGATCATTACCAGTGGGCCATGCAGGCAGGGGTGACCCATTGCGTTGATAAATCCTGGACTCGCATTTATAACCCCGAACAAACCGCCGTCGATCGCTGCGACCCAGACGGTGCCTTCATCCAACGCTGGGTACCGGAAGTGGCCCATTTACCCCCCGCCTGCCTGGGTACCCCCCCCGCGATTAAAGGGTATCCTGCTCCGATTTTGAACTATAAGGCAGCACGACAACGACGGGTCAAGCAGTTGGAGCAGCAGCGGCGGGTCTTTTTGAGTCAGGATAATCTAGTGCCCTACCTGGCCCGTCTGCCAGAAACCTGGGTGCCCTTTGGGGCCGATCGTTTCCCTAGCGAAGTTGCCTGGGCTAGTTTGCCAGATCAGGGACTCTTTCCCGCCCCTCTGGCCCTAGATCATCTTAGCCCAGAGGAGGCAAGCGCCCTGAGAACCTGGTTTGTTGCCCATGTAGAGATTCAGCCCCACGCCCTCAAGCGACGTCAGCCCAAACGGGTGCAGGAGTCTGTGCAACTCCGGTTACAAATTCCATAGGCGGGAATTCACCCTGGTAGAAGTCGTCGAACTAGAAAAATCCGTACTGCCTTTCACAGCTCTAGAGCCCGATATTGCCGAGTTAATATGAACAGCAGCATAGGGGGTTGCAACGATTGGATACAGCGATCGCGGCTGCCCAACAAGAGGAATGGACGCGCCCAGAAGAAGAGAACGATCTCCTTGCCCCGCCCTGAACTAAAAGTTCGGGCTAATAGAGGCAAGTCCACTTTAGTGGACTGGAAAGCCCAACTTGTGGATTGTCAGTCCGTTTAAACGGACTTAGTTCTGTTAGCCCGCAATTCATTGCAGGGCTGGTTGTTGCGCGGGGTGCAAGCTCTCAGTTAATTCAGCAAATGATTGGCTTCTAGAAGCTCGTAAATAGAGTTGGGCGGTTGATAAAGGGCGGGCCAAGTAGTCTGGGAGCTATTCAATGCAGTCGGTACAGAACTGTCTCTGCCGTTAGCGAATAGGACGCGGGTCAGGGTTTGTGGCTTAAACAAACTTAAGGGTGAAGCCATGGCATAAGCAACATCGTAAAAGGCCTGGGCAACCAAGGGGTCAGAATGGGCGGCGGTGTGTAGTCGATGGGTATACCAATTAATCAAACGGGAAACCACTGTCCGCTGGCCTTCGACTGTGGGAATACGCAGGTCATTATTGCAAGCCATTGTCCAGGCTCTGGTGATGACTGGCCCAGTCTGTTTAAAGAATCGCAGTGCTAACCTCTCAGGGCCCTGGCTTAGACAACCTTGTAAAATTTGAGCCTGTTGAGCCGCCACGGCCATACCCTGAGCATAGAAGGGATTAAAGGAACAAATAGCATCCCCAAAAACCAATAGACCTTCAGGGAAGCGGGAGAGCTGTTCAAAGCGACGGCGCTGGCTAGCGACAAACTTAAACGGTACAGGATCGCTCAAAGGTTGAGCCTGCTGAATAATGTTGTAAATATCTGAGTTGGCAAGCCCTCTGGCAAACTCGACAAAACCTCGATCGTCCGTCGGAGGATGATGACCTGCATACCCACCCAGGGAAACAACCCAACAATCTTGTTCTTGCGCCAGCAGCACCCCTACCCTTGGGATCTCAGCCGTCGCAGTCGTAATGGCAAACTTGTCTCCCTGTAAGTGCTGCGGTTCCCGGCGATAGCGGCGTGTTGCATATCCCACATCGACTTTCATCCGTTCTTCCTGAGGCTGGGGGTAACCGAGAGCCTCAAGTAAAGCCGGTATTGGGGAACTTCGACCACTGGCATCCACAACCAGATCGGCCTTGAGTTGATGGTCTTTAATCTCTTGATTGTGAGGGCTGACCCGCACCCCTGTAATGCGCCGGTTATCTGCATCGGGTATTAACCCAACGATCGCACACCGCTCGATCAGAGAGACATTGGGTCGGGTTAAAAGTCGGGCTCGCATCTGGGACTCTAACCGGGGGCGACTGACCAATAGGCCAATTAAGCCCGTATTGACCCGGCAGTGATAGTCATTGCCGTCAAACCAGCGCCCATCTAGCCCAACAGTCGCCATGACAGCGCCCTGAGCAACCAGATCTTGAGTCAGTCCAGGAAAAAACCCTTCAATGATCTCCTGGCCTTTAGTCAGCAACGCATGTCCCTGTTGCCCCTGGGGCACGCCCTGACGAGCCTGATTAGGGGTTGCCAAGGAGTCACGATCGCAGATTGTCACCTGCTCATAATAATCAGCCAGCACCCTGGCCGCTAATAACCCCCCGATACTGGCACCGATCACAAGGGCGTGCTGACCCAAAAGTTGCATGGCTTCTGCTCCTGAATAGGTTGAAACAGTGGGAAAAGCCCCATCTGTCTTACTATGAAAACCTTCAGTTCTCCACAGACCTAATCCGGATAGAAAGCCAAATTTTATACCCTGCATCAACTGTAAAAGGGGGGCTGGTTAATTTGACGCGCCAGGCTCCTCCTTGCCTGACCTTATGGCTGATTGGGGCTGGTTGTTACAGTCATGGGCACAAGCAGAGGGCGGCCGCCTTGCCGTTGCAGCTCATAGGTCACAAAACTGGTGGAAGAAGGGCAACACAGGGCATCACTCGCTGTATAGCGGGAAAAGCTGGCATTAATTTCGGATCCCCCAAACAGACTTACCGGCTGGCTACTGCCATCTGTGCGGGCATCCATCGGTTGAGGCGCAAGTGTCCCCGCAAATTGACTATTGACAAACACAAAGCCCTGGTACCTCATCGGGCGGCACATGCCATCAAACCCAGCTAGCCCCTGCACCAGCACTGTGTTGCCAAACCGCTGATAGGGGCCAAACAGCCTCCAACCAGCCCTGGTCAACGCCTGGTCTTCTGGCGCAGTTGCTGGCCGCAACATTCCGCCGCAGCGACCTAAATTAGCCTCCGAACCCTGACCTGCCGGCGCAGCCGGAACTGCCATCCCTGGTTTATTCCAGTTCACAGGTTTACTGCGATCGAGCCAGGAGGTAGGGGCAGCCTGAGCCCGTGCAGGAAGGGGAGCAGATAGGGGCAATGACACGACTGCTCCTGCAAGTAAAACGGCGGTGGTTACCAAACTTGTGAACGGGTTTCCCATGGAGTTTACCTGATAAAGTAGGAAGCTCAAAAATGAGCCCATTGTATATAGAAATCTCCAAACAAATAAAAGTTCCCGCTCCTGCTCTGTCAGGAGGGATGGGCCAGGGTGCGCTTGTTACGACTGCTGCTAACGGTTATCTACACCTGGTGAACCCCTGGAAATTTGAGATGATAAACATGTAAGCCAAAAGGTAAATAAAGGTTACAGATAACCCAATCGAACTTACAAACTATTGCGCTTGTATGAGGGGAGAGAAATGACAATGAAACTAATTCGGTTTGCGTTAGGAATTGTGGTGCCGCCGCTTGGTGTTTTTCTAACCTATGGTTTAAGCACGACCCTGTTAATTAATATTCTGTTGACCCTGTTTGGTTGGCTTCCCGGTAGCATTCATGCCGTCTGGGCGATCGCAAAACATGAAGAAAAACGAGCCCAGCAAGGCACAGTGTAGGACGGTCGCTAGCGCTACAGCAGGAGGACAAATCGGTACTGTTAATCAAAATGGAGAACTAAAGTGATGGGATTTTTACTGACAACCTTAATGACTGCACTGAGTCTGCTGGTCGTAGATCTGGTGGTTCCCGGCGTGACGATCGCAACCTTCCCCGCTGCTCTGCTGGCAGCCGTCTCGATTGGGTTGGTGAATGGCTCAATTAAGCCGGTTTTGTTTATCCTCACCTTGCCCATTAACATTCTAACCTTGGGCCTCTTTTCGCTCCTGCTCAATGGCTTTTGCTTCTGGTTAGCGTCCCTGGTGGTTCCCGGGTTTGCAATCCATGGGCTGCTTGCGATGGTGCTGGGGCCGGTCGTATTGTCCTTGGTCAGCACTTTCTTAAATCAATACGTCGCCAGACGTAGCGTGGGGCAGCCCCTAGTGGAAGTCTATACCCCTGAATCCTTAGATGCGGTGAAATAGATTAGGTTCTATCAAAACTGATTGAAGAAATCAAATCAAAAGCCAGACGCGAGTGCCCATTTTAACTCGTCGATCTGGCTTTTATGGCATAGTCTCGAAACCGATCCAGATCGGCATGGAGCGTAGACTCTACAATTCGACCAATAATCAGCTTGTCAAGCAACTTCCCTAAAAAGCCTGGAATAGCGTAGGCGATCGTCATTTTAACAATGCTGCCCTGCTCCCCCCGGTCGTAAAAGCGAATCGCCCCCCGATTTGGCAGACCGTCTACTGATTCCCATTGCAGAATCTGATGGGGAATTTCCTTCAAAGAGCGAGAGAGCCAACTAAACTCAAACCCGCCTGACTTTAACTTCCAGCGCGACAACAGTGGGTCATCTGGCTGCACCTGCACTGAATCAATCCATTTCATCCAGTGTGGCATCTGCTCCAGATCAGACCAAAGATTCCAAACCAGATCGATGGGTGCATCGACCTCTACCTGCACACTATGTTCGAGCCAGTCAGTCATGGTAAGGAGTGATCCTCGGGTTAAGGAATTGAGACTTCTATAGCAATCCTATCTGGATTGTGAGAGATTTTCCTTAGGAAAATCCTCTCACAACTACTACCCAGTTTCATATTTGATTTAGGACTGCTATGTGATGTTGGAAGTCAGAAATTGTGGAAATTGTGAAGCAGTTTCCGGATAGGCTTTTAAAACTGTTACATAAGCAAGGCAAATAGGTTCTTTTGCTCATCCCAGCGGGTTAAATCTGCATAAATTGATACGGAGAGTCGAAAAGTATCTTAAGATCATCCTAAGATTTTGATCTGTCTGGCACACGCTGACTATAACTATCCAGGAGGACTACCCTATGGCGCTCGTACCAATGCGACTGCTGTTAGACCACGCAGCAGAGAATGGTTACGGCATTCCCGCCTTCAACGTCAACAACATGGAGCAGATCCAGGCCATCATGCAGGCTGCCGTTGAAACTGACAGCCCTGTGATCCTGCAAGCTTCTCGCGGGGCTCGCTCTTACGCAGGCGAAAACTTTCTGCGACATCTGATTTTGGCGGCTGTAGAAACCTACCCTCAGATCCCCATTGCAATGCACCAGGATCATGGGAATGAGCCTGCTACTTGCTACTCTGCAATTAAGAATGGCTTTACCAGCGTCATGATGGATGGCTCCCTCGAAGCCGATGCCAAGACTCCTGCTAGCTATGATTACAACGTTGCAGTCACCTCTGAAGTGGTGAAGGTGGCCCATGCGATCGGTGCTTCTGTCGAAGGTGAGCTTGGCTGTCTTGGCTCCCTTGAGACTGGCATGGGTGAAGCAGAAGACGGGCATGGCTTTGAAGGTAAGCTAGACCACTCTCAATTGCTGACCGACCCCGAACAGGCCGTGGATTTTGTGTTGAGAACTCAAGTAGATGCCCTGGCCGTTGCGATCGGCACCAGCCACGGCGCTTACAAATTTACCCGTAAGCCGACTGGTGAAATTTTGGCAATCAGCCGCATCGAAGAAATTCACAAACGCCTGCCCAATACCCATCTGGTGATGCATGGCTCGTCTTCTGTGCCAGAAGATCTGATTGCTTTGATCAACCAGTACGGCGGAGCCATCCCTGAAACCTACGGCGTGCCCGTGGAAGAAATTCAAAAGGGGATCAAGAGCGGGGTTCGCAAAGTAAATATCGATACCGATAACCGTCTGGCCATTACTGCCGCAGTTCGGGAAGCCTTGGCTGCCAATCCTAAGGAGTTTGACCCCCGTCATTTCCTGAAGCCTTCGATCAAGTACATGCAAAAAGTATGTGCCGATCGCTATAGAGAGTTTTGGACTGCCGGTAACGCCAGCAAGATCAACCAAGTGGCGGTTGAGGTCTATGCGGTCAAGTACAAGAAAGGTGAACTGAACCAGGTTGCCAGCAAGACTGCGGTAACTGCCTAATCAGATTAATCCGATATTTCTAACCGGGTAGCTCACTGCTATCCGGTTTTTTTATATTGCTGAGACCTGAGTCGATCAAAACAGACCACTAGACCATCGAGGTCACCTGGGGATAGCGCTGCAGCCAATCGGTGATGTCAGCCACTACCCGATCGGGGATTTCCCAGGGAAACAGATGGGCCGTATCGGGGTAGCATTGCCACTCTGCCATCTGTAAGCGCTGGGCCGTCTCCTGGCTGGAGGCTGCCGTAATGTGGCAATCTGCCGCCCCTGCCAGCACCAGACAGGGCACCCGAATTTGCTCTAAATCTGCCAGCCGGTTATAGCCCTGCCCCATTGCAGCCGTTAAGGCCCTGGTTGCCCGTTGCGAGGTTTGTAAAAAAGCAGACAGGGCATCATGGGCGAGATATTGATAGGCAACCTCGGTGTGCTGACAAATGAGATAGCGATAGAGCGATCGACGGCCAAACCATTCAATGTTCCAGGCCCAGCCAGGGTTTAGACGGTTGAGGAGAGAGGCCACCCCAGTAAACCAGTAATCGTGCCACCCCACAGCGGGGTGGTTACCCCAGGGCCGGGCTGCCGTCGCCACTAAAATTAAGCCGCTCACCCGCTCTGGCTGTCGTAAGGCCAACTCTAGGGCAAGCACCCCCCCTAGAGACCAACCTAAAACCAAACAGCGCTCTAGAGCGAGACCGTCGAGAATGGCTTCCAGATCATCCAGGTGGTTGTGCATTTGAAAGTCTGCCGATACCTGACTGCGCCCATAGCCCCGCAGGTCAGGCGCGATCGTTTGAAACCGACGAGATAAGGGCTTGGTAAATACGGATAGGCTCTGGGCAGAACCAGGATGACCATGCAAGCAGAGAATCGGAAACCCCTCGCCTTTGACCTGGACGGCAAGACGGGCATGGGCGACTGGCAAAATCAGTTTTTGACAAGGGCTGCGATCGTGGGTCACCGGCTTTAAGATAAGTAAGACTCTATGTTGTCCATTATCGTTGTCCCTCTATTCCCCTGTCTGACATTCGATTAAGATAAATTCTCGGAGGTGATCGCCTCAGCGATCGCTACCATTAGCACAATGGCGGCAACCCAATCTAGTTTTTTAGTCGTCTAAATAAAAGGAATTTCCACAACCATGGTAGACGAAAATACCCCCACCCCCAACGACGGGTCTTCTGCAAAAGCAGCAAAGCCCCCAGCCAAAGCTGCTAAGACCGATGGGGAGGCAGCCCCCAAGGCCAAAAAAGAAAAAGCTCCCGCGCTAGAAGATAAGCCCTTCCTTGATTTCATACGAGAGTACTATCTTGCCGCCCTCCAGGAGGCCTTGAGCAAACAGGGGCAGCCCAGCATAGAGTTATCCTTTGAGCGGCAGCCTGTGAATGTGATTGGCTTTAACCAGGCCCCCGATTGCTGGCAGGTGATTGGCCGGTGGAGCAGCAGTTGGAAACAGCCTCGAGAATTTCGCGTCTATTTCTTTGCCGATGATATTCAGGGCCAAAAAGGGTTTTCTTACTCCGAGAGTGGGGGTAAGGCCAGCACCCTAGAATCGTTCTTAATTGACGAGCGTAAAGTCAATTTAGGATTGCTAGTCTTTGGGGTCTTGCAACGGCTGAATGCCCAAAAATGGTTAGTTAGGAATTAAGGGATGACCCTGGCGATCGACTTTGGTACCAGTAATACGGTGATTGCCCGCTGGAATCGCGCAACCCAACAGCCAGAGACTCTGAGCATAGCCGGTCTGGCCTACCGCTCTGGGCAAAATCCCCCCCTGATTCCCAGTTTGGTGTACGTGGAAGACGCCAGTCAAAATCGGGTGGTGGTGGGTCAGGGCGTCTACGATCGCGGGTTAGATTTATCTAGCGACCCCCGCTTTTTTCGCAACTTTAAGCGGGGTATTGGTACCAACGTCCAGGGGTTTTTGCCAGACTTGGATGGCCGATCGCTCAACTTTGAGCAAATCGGCACCTGGTTTTTGACCTCAGTCATTACCCAACTGCAAGCCAGTGAGCCAGAAGCCGGTCAATCTCTGATCTTTACCGTGCCAGTCGATAGTTTTGAGGCTTACCGTCACTGGTTAGGGCGAGTCTCTGAAGCCCTGGCAATTGATCAAGTCCGTATGCTAGATGAGCCAACCGCCGCTGCCTTGGGCTATGGCTTGACCAATCAATCAACGCTGTTGGTGGTTGACTTTGGGGGGGGCACCCTAGATCTCTCCCTGGTGCGGCTAGAGGGGGGCAGTCAGTCTGGCAACAAACCCCTTGGTTTTATCTTGAAGTGGGGGCAAAAATCTTTTGCTGAGCAGTCGGGGCAAAAACCGAAACTTGCGCGGGTGCTGGCAAAGGCGGGGCAAAATCTGGGCGGCGCTGATATTGATAATTGGCTGGCTGATTTTTTTGCTACCACCCAAAACCTGGCGGTTAGCCCCTTAAGCCTGCGTCTGGCAGAACGGCTCAAAATTCAACTGTCGCTGCAACCAGAGGCCCAGGAAGTTTACTTTAACGCCGAGACCTTTGAAAGTTATGAGCTTTCTCTCACCCGCGATCGGTTTGAAGCGATTCTCAAGCACCATCGGTTCTTTGACCGGCTAGATGATTGCATGACTCAATTGTTGCAACAAGCCCAACGGCAGGGCTTAGAGCCATCCGACATTGATGCGGTTTTGCTGGTGGGCGGTACCTGTCAGATTCCGGCAGTTCAGAATTGGATCCGACAGTATGTTGATCAGGGCAAAATTCGCTTTGACAAACCGTTTGAGGCGATCGCCCAGGGTGCCTTGCAACTCAGCCAGGGCGTCGAGGTCAATGACTTTCTCTATCACAGCTATGGCATTCGCTATTGGGACCGGCGCAATCAATGTCACAGTTGGCATCCAATTATTCAACCAGGGCAAGCTTACCCGATGCAAACCCCAGTAGAGCTGGTCTTAGGGGCTTCCCTAGAAAATCAACCGAGTATCGAGTTGATTGTGGGGGAGCTTGGCTCAGAGGCTGACCAGACAGAGGTCTATTTTGATGGCGACCGGCTGATCACTCGCCGTCTAGAGAGTCGCCAAACTCAGGTGCAGCCCCTCAACGATCGGGAGGGGGCCCGCCAGATTGCCAGACTTGACCCGCCGGGGGCACCAGGCAGCGATCGGGTTAAGGTGCAATTTCGAGTCGATGACCAGCGATTTTTACGAATTACGGTGGAAGATTTGCTGGGCCTGCACACCCTAATTCAAGACCAACCCGTTGTCCAGTTGAGTTAATGGGCTGGCAGGTCTGATCGGTCAATGCTCAAAAATACCTTGATATTGCAGCAGGTCAAGGGCAACGATCGTCGGCAGGCATTGAAAACACTGTTGCGCTAACTCCCATCGCTCTTCTCGCTGAAGCATTTGAATCAGCTTTTGCTGGGCTGGCAGCAAATAGCGGACGTCATTTGCTGCATAGCTTAGTTGCTCTGGTGATAGGTTTTCTGCATTGCCCCAGTCTGAGCTTTGTGCTGATTTATCCAGCTCTACCTGCTGTAATTCTTGAATTAAGTCTTTTAGCCCATGCTTCGACGTATAGGTGCGGGCTAGCTTGCTGGCAAGCTTAGTACAAAAAACGGGTTTAACCTCAATGCCCAGATGATATTTTAAGGTGGTCAGATCAAAGCGGGCAAAGTGAAATACCTTAAGCACCGACTCATCTTCTAGCAGGTGTTTGAGGTTGGGCGCTGCTGTCTGCCCCCGCATAATGCGAATGACCGTAACGTGATCTGCGGCATCACAAATCTGCACCAGACAGAGGCGATCGCGTTGTGGCAATAGCCCCATGGTTTCAGTATCCACGGCGATCGCTTCTGCTTGTAGGTAGGCCCCTAACTGATCGGGGGTGAGGTCTTGGTCACAGGCCTGAAATTGATTAAGGTTCATTCAAAGTTTTACCCTGACGCTCTGCCATGACAGTATGAATTAAATCAAGCTGTTGAGGTAAACAAACTTGATGTAAGTCATAGCGAGTTATAACATCTTGTCGGGCGTGGTCTCGAATTTGTTGCATCCGATCGGGGCTATCTAAAACTTGATCAATACGGCTGCAGATTTCTTCTGGGCTAAAGAAGTCGACTAAAAGGCCATTTTCCCCATCGCGAATCACTTCTTGCACCGGCGCTGTGCGGGAGCCAACCACCAGGCAACCGCAGCTCATCGCCTCTAGCATAGACCAAGACAGCACAAACGGATAGGTCAAATACACATGCACACTAGAGAGTTGAAACAACTGAATCAATTGGTTGTAGGGCAACCGAGCAAAGAAATGAACCCGATTTAGATCTAACTGGTCTTGAACCTGCTCCAGATAGATTTGTTTCCAGGTTTTGCCCTCGGGAGCAGCAGGGCCATAGCTGACACTATCACCCCCAACAATCACCACATGGGCCTGGGGCCGACGATTCAAAATACTGGGTAAGGCACGCATAAAAACGTGGAAACCCCGGTAGTGCTCGAGATTGCGGTTTACAAATGTGATCACCTCTGACTGCCGGGTGAGGGTTATAGCCTCGCCATTTTGGTTGAGGGTTATGGTCACATTGGGGTCTGGGCAAGCCACATGGGTATTGATGCCATCGTGGATGACCTGAAGTTTAGAATGAAAAACTGCTGGATGTACTGATTTTTGATAGGCGGTAGGGCAAACCCCTATATCGACTGCTTCTAAAGCGAGCAAATGATTGACATTGCGGGTGCGAATCTTGCACTGTTTATCTAAATTAACTTGATTAAGCGGAAAATCAGGATCGAACCCTACATCATGGCCGCGACCGTGGTAATAAAATTCAAATAACCCAATCAGCGGCACAGTGGGGTAGATATCTTTTACATACAGGGCCTCTCCCCAACCGGGATGAGCCAAGATTAAATCAGGGGTAAAGCCCTTGTTTTGCAGTGCTTGCAAAGAGCGAAGAACCTGCTGCCCCCGCCGCACTTGCCCTTCAAACCCTTGCAGATAATGATGGGTTGTCGAGCTACCGGGCTGGGGTGGGTTGTAGCCAATCTGCTGCACACCGGGCATCTCTGGCCGCTGTTTAACCTCGCCCAACCCCACCACCTGATGACCTTGTTGGGCGAGGGCTGGTGCTAGATGTTTATATTGGCCGGGAAAGTTTTGATGAATGCACAGAACCTTCATGGTGACAAACTCAGTAGCTGGACGTTATTGAACACACCCCTTGTCTTCTCCCTTACAAGTCTACTGCTGTTACACCAACAAAGTCCGCCGCCGCAGACTCAATCAAATCAAGGTTTTCAGTAACCTGCGTCGGCAGGTTTTCTCTGTATAGCCGCGACTTTGATTAACCCAGAACGGTTAGCGCGATCGCTAGTGCAATTGCGCTGTGCCCAAGCTTCTTCAACGCCGTTCTTGTCCTGAAATCGCGGCAGCGAGTGGTTTTTTCTCGCAGCTCGTTACCAAGCTCCAGCTTGGTAATGTGGCCTCTAGAAACTCCAGCCTCGATGATTGACGAACCCCTCAATCATTGGCTGTCATTTCCGTGCAAACGGGAATCCAGTTTGAGCAACTTCGACCAGAGTAGATTCCCGCCTATGCAGGAATGAGGAGCAGTTCAATTATTTCATGAATTATGCAGGAAAACAGGGAACAGCCTCGCGAGAAGTCGTGCCGTTTATCGCTGCC
>JBJTUO010000136.1:0-19610 GCA_046080785.1 Leptolyngbyaceae cyanobacterium
CTGATTCACTGGTTTGCCATGTCTGTCTGGATTTTGTTGCTGGGAGGTATGCAACTGTTGAAGAGCAACTGTAAATAAAACGGCATATTCTTCAAGGCGAAAAGTTATCCCCGCAATAGAAGTCAGAAGTCAGAAGTCAGGAGACAGAAGTCAGAAGTCAGGAGACAGAAGTCAGAAGTCAGAAGTCAGGAGACAGAAGTCAGAAGTCAGAAGTCAGGAGACAGGAGTCAGAAGACAGGAGTCAGAAGTCAGAAGTCAGAAGTCAGAAGTCAGAAGGCAGAAGTCAGAAGTCAGAAGTCAGGAGACAGAAGTCAGAAGTCAGGAGACAGAAGTCAGAAGTCAGAATTCAGAATTTAGAATTTAGAAATTTGCCTAACCTGGATTATTCACGAACCCATCAATTATTAGCTGTCATCCCCGTTTGCAAGGGAATCCAGGTTGGGCAACTTTTAGCAGGGTGGATTCGCGCCTACGCGGGAATGACGAATAGTTCAGTTACTTCATGAAGTATGCAGGCTAACTTCTGACTCCTGACTCCTTAATCTCCTGACTTTTTCCATGTTGCAAAGGGCTCTGATTATTCAGATTACAGGGCTACTTAGCTAAAAAGCATTTCAATTTTGCAACATATCCCCATCATGGGAGGCAAACCACTGTAAATTAAGCATCAAAATCCTGCCCGACCCCTGTATGAAAAAAGCTTTTGTCCTTGACACCAACGTTTTGCTCCACGATCCAGCGGCGATGCTACAGTTTAAGGACAATGATGTGATCTTGCCTATTACTATCATTGAAGAATTGGATCGGTTCAAGAAACAACCTGAAACAACCGGTCGCAACGCTCGGCAGGTATCCCGTACGCTAGATGAATTACGGCAAAAGGGCCATTTAATTGATGGCATTTCGATTAATGGGGGCGGCAACCTGCGCGTTGCTCTTTGCAGTCGCCAAACCTTAGAAGGGTTACCCCCTGAGTTAGAGGGCGATCGGGGAGATAATGCCATCCTGGCAGTAGCACTAGAGCAAAAAAACTCCTCTGACCAGCCAGTGGTACTGGTTAGCAAAGACACTAACTTGCGGATTAAGGCTGACGCTTTAGGATTGGTAGCTGAAGATTACGAAACTGATCGAGTCGAAGTGGGCGAGCTCTACACGGGTATGGCCGAGGTTCTGGTGGGGGCTGACCAGATGGACGAGTTATTTCATCAAGGCTTTTTGGCGATTACAGGTGAGTTTTATCTCAATCAGGCCCTCACCCTAGTGGATGCAACTAACCCAGAACATACGGCCCTGGCAATGGTGGATGGTCAAACCGGTATGGTGGTGCCCCTTAACAAGCTCTCCCGCTCCGGGGTGTTTCACATTCAACCCCGCAATCGAGAGCAAAAATTTGCTTTTGATCTATTGATGCGTGACTCAATTCAGCTCATGACTCTGGTTGGTAAGGCTGGCACGGGTAAAACGCTGTTGGCGATCGCCGCAGGGTTGCAAAAGGTGCTAGAGGATGGAGCCTATAGCCGTCTCTTAATTTCTCGGCCCGTCGTACCCATGGGGCGGGATATCGGCTACCTGCCCGGTGACATCGAAGAAAAATTAACCCCCTGGATGCAACCCCTGTATGACAACTTTGAGCTAATCTTTGGCAGTCAGGAGCCTACCAACAAAGCCCGTCACTGGTACCGCGGTCATGAACAGCTAATCGATGAAGGGTTACTGCAAATTGAGCCACTCACCTACATTCGGGGGAGATCGTTGCCCAATCAATTTTTGATTGTGGATGAAGCGCAAAACCTGACCCCCCATGAGGTAAAAACCATTCTGACCCGTGCTGGCGAGGGCACCAAGATCGTCCTGACGGGCGACCTCGATCAAATCGATAACCCCTACATCGATGCTTCCAGTAATGGCCTCACCTACGCGGTTGAAAAATTTAAAGATGAACCGCTTGCAGGTCACATCATGCTAATGAAAGGAGAGCGATCGAAACTGGCGGAACGAGCGTCAATGCTGCTATAGGGTGACATATCCCACTAGCTTGCCTATCCGACGCTGATTGCAAGGAATACAGCACGGGCTTCCAAGCTTTCGGTTACACAGTTCACAGGCTGGGCAACCCCATTGCCTCCCTATGCGTTGTTTAGACTCCGCCTAAATCTGATTGATATACAAAGCTTTAACGCCTTAAATTGCGTTTTAATTCCTGCAATTCTTCTTCCGCCTCCCACTGGCTAAACTTTTTCTCCAGATCTTGTACTGCGCCGGGAGATTCAGTCGGATCCTGACTCCAGGCATTGGCATTCCAACTCTGGGCCGCCGTGGTGCTGCGTGTCGCTTGTGCTTGCGCTAACTGAGTTCCCACTTCCTTCAGGCGAACCTGGATCTTCCGCTGTAGTTCTTGAGTCTGCTGCATCCGTTCCTTAATCATTTCCATCTGGCCCCAGCGCTGGTTACCCTGACGCAGCAATGAGGCTTCATGCTCCGCAGCAGCCTCTGCCAGGTCATTGCGCCCGGCGGCTCTGGCTTTCTGGATGCGGCCATGCCATTGTTGAATCTCATTTGCCAGCTTCAGAATTTCGTCCTGCAACTGGCTTTCTTTGCGTTTCAGGTCTGCCATCAGTTTCAGGGCTTCTTGTTCCTGATCCCGCAATTTTTCTTCTAGAGCCATCAACTCCAGATGCGGGTTATTTTTCATATATTCATCTAACCGCTCTTCTAAAAAGCGGCCAAAATCATCAAACAAACCCATAGGTTGGCTCCTGCATGCGCTGAGTGGGAGAACGATCGCGACCTACTAACTATTTTAAAAGCTCTGACCCACAAACACAGTGCGAACTTCACCATTGCGTCGAACCGTGGCCTGATTCTTAGAAACTTCAACCAGCTTCCAGCCCCCTTTGCCAAGGCTCTCCCCCACCCGAAAACGCTGCGTTACACCGTTAATTTCCACCAGCGCAGCCGAGCGATCGTTCTTGCCCAGATCTAGTACACCGACCAGTGTTTGCCTAATAGCCGGTAATGCAGGGGCCGTCCCTGGCTGCAGTGCAGCTTGATTGGGCTGAATTAATTTCTGTGCTGGATTAAATGGGAACTTCGGCAGCGGAACCACGCTGGGAACCGATGTCGGTAGCTTGGGCAGAGAGAATGGCAGCATTAATCGGGGTTGGGGCCGGGAAGCCGCTGCTGGTGGAGTTGTTGGCAAGGGCGCTGAAGAAACAGTAGAAGGAACCGTTACACTGGGCAGGACAGTGGGGGGGAGCGGTACTTGCACTGGGTTCAGCCCCGGCGTTGCGGCAGTAGAAGCGGTTGCAGTCTTGGAAACTGCTTGGTTGCGTTGATCCAAGTTTTTTAGCGCCTGCACTAAGTAGTCCGCAAATTGAGCATCAGATAGAGCTGGGGCAGTCGCAACCGGCAGGGGCGTAGGAGCGACAGGAACAGTCTTGCGAGTCAGTTGATAAAACAGAAACCAGGTTCCCAGGGTCACAATCGCAGCCAGGCTACCCATCACTAACAGCGGCCGATCAACAGACGGCCCCCTTGACTCTGGCTGGGATGCCGATTTTGGTTGGAGTAGGGCGATCATGCGTGAGATCGCGGAGTCTCTCGGTACTGCCATTGATAACTGAGTAACTTCTTGATCGACTTGATCAACAACAGGTGGATTGAGTCCAAGGTCAAGGGGCCTATCGGCAGTCGCTGGGGTAGACTCCATCACTGGCTCTGGCTGATTTGATCCCCCCCCTTCTATTGGTACTCCCCCTTCTAACAGATGCTCTATCTCCTGAAACACCTCATCTAGTAGCGGCCTGGCATACAATTCCAAGGGTAAGCCATCAATGGTCTCGTTCAGGCTGCCTTGACCGGATTCACCTGCATTAGGGAATGTCAGAGCCTCTAGAGTGGGAGGCACCAGCAACGATTGACTGTTTGTATCCTGAGACATAACCACTTACCGCAACATAATTAATACGAGATGAAGTATAGAAGATGTCTTTCAGTTGGGAACAATGATTTTAAGACCTTTATCGATTGGAGCAGGCATTTCGAGTTAACCCATGATCTGAGTTACAGCCAGAAGCGCATCCCTGTGGGATGATTCTTTAAAATAAAAATTTCCTTAATAATCTCCTGTGTTCTTTTAGTTGACCGTATTCTTCCATGCTGCATCTTTCCAGCCACCCAGAGCTAGAACAGCGCTTGGGTCTTTACCGTGTCTTCCTGAAGCTCTATGAATATCATCCAGGGTTACTGGAAACTATTTTGGGGTTAGAAGCATCAGGTAGTGGATTGAAACACCAGCTTCGCTGCCCCTATGTGCAGGTCGTGACTCAGGATAAAACTGCTTATCTCATAACCAATTTGGGTCAAGAGGGCAGTCGGTCTATCGTCCAACCAGAAAATATTTGGGTGATTGGCCGTGACTACCGGGCAGCGATCGTCGTTTCCGATCCCTGTCTCTCCCGTTACCACGCAGCAATCCAATGGTTAGATGGGGTGGCCTATTTAATTGATCTGGCCAGTACCAATGGCTCATTTATCGATGGAAAACCGGTCAGACAGGCTACCCCCCTCAAAGATGGAGATCAAATTCAGATGGGCAGCCTTTCATTCACTTTTTTTAAGCCTCACTTCATTTGTCAGGCTGAATCCCTTTCTCCCAAGGTGATGCAGATGATTGATACCAGTCATATTGACCAACCCTGCCATTCAGGGCAGGCAACACCTGTCACAGAAACAATAACAACTGAACACCATAAATCCAGAAGTCTGAACGAGGAAAGCCTGGAAGAAACGGTCGGCTTTGTGAAGCCAGCTTTTGTCCAGGCCCATACCTTTAATAGTCAACTAGAGAAGAAGATTCCTGATTCGTTGCAGGAGTATATTCTTGATCGATTCTTGAAACGACAGCACCTGCGGCGTCCTTTCCAGGATTAGGGTTATTCCTCTTCCTCGTCGTACTCACCATCCTCTGCGTCGTTACCCGCATAACCGACGGTAGTGGATGAAACCGCTGTTCCCATTTCCAGTTTTTGCCGCACTTCCGACTCTAATTTAGCCGCAAAATCCGGTTTTTCTTCCAGATACTTAACCAGGTTATCCCTTCCCTGACTGATGTTTTCACCGTTGTAGCTATACCAGGCTCCCCGCCGGATGACGACTCCCGTTTCCTCTGCCAGGTCTACCAGACAACCCAGAGTAGAGATGCCCTTGCCAAAAATAATGTCAAACTCTGCGATGCGGAAAGGGGGGGCCACTTTATTCTTGGCTACCTTGACTTTGGCCCGGTTACCATACTCTTCCGTCCCCTTCTTTAAGGTTTGAATCCGCCGGATATCCAGCCGCACAGAGGCATAAAACTTGAGAGCCTGACCACCCGTTGTAGTTTCTGGACTGCCATAGGTAACGCCAATCTTTTGCCGCAACTGGTTTAAGAAGATCACAGTACAGCCGGACTTACCGATATTACCCGTAATCTTACGTAAAGCCTGACTCATCAGACGGGCCTGCAACCCAACATGGGAGTCACCCATCTCCCCTTCGATTTCTGCCCTGGGCACCAAGGCTGCAACCGAATCGATCACAATGATGTCAACTGCGGACGATCGCACCAGCTGATCCACAATCTCCAGGGCCGCTTCCCCTGTATCGGGCTGAGAAACCAGCAGATTGTTAATGTCTACTCCTAAAGCCTTAGCGTAGGTCGGGTCAAGGGCATGTTCTGCATCAACAAAGGCTGCCACCCCTCCTCCCTTCTGCACTTCTGCCACTGCATGCAGGGCCAGAGTTGTTTTACCGGAGCTTTCCGGGCCATAAATTTCAATTACACGGCCCTTAGGAATACCACCCCCCAGCGCTAGATCTAGGGTCAAAGCACCACTGGGAATGGTTTCTACCTTCATGCGACTGGCATCCCCCAGACGCATAATGGTGCCCTTGCCAAAGTTGCGCTCTATCTGGGTCAGTACCAGGTTTAGAGCCTTTTGCTTGTCGCTATCCACTTTAGAGGAAGTATCTACTTTATTATTATCGCTTTTGGTAGCCATTCGTACCTCAGTACAAAGAATTAAAGAACAGAATCAGAATTTGAACGATGCATCAATAAATGGTGAAAGGTTAGAGGAATTGTAGCTAAACTTGACTCATCTATGGCCTCCTATTTTCCCACTCTGTTGATTCCTGATGCGGCTCTCTCCGTAGCCGGGCTGACTGCCTATATTCAAGAGTTGCTGGAACAAGATGACCAGTTGCGCCAGATCTGGGTAACAGGAGAGGTATCGAGTGCCAGTCACTACCGCAGTGGGTTGTTTTTTACGCTGCAAGACCCCGATGAAAAAGCTGCGATTAGTTGTGTGGTCTGGAATAGCCAGGTGGATAAACTGGCTACCTTGCCGACTCAAGGTGAACAACTGATTGTGTTGGGGCGGATCCATTTGCATGCTCAACGGGGACAGTACCAATTAATTGTGTGGCAAGTGCTGCCAGCGGGGGAGGGCTTACGAGCACTTCGGTTTCGTCAATTACGCGATCGCCTGGAGGCAGAAGGGCTATTTGACCCATCTCGTAAGCGATCGCTGCCAGCCCACCCTACCACCATAGCAGTGGTGACATCACCGCAAGCCGCTGCCTGGGGCGATATTCAACGGACGCTACGGCGACGTTACCCAGGCTTGCGGGTACTGTTTTCGCCGGCTCTGGTGCAGGGGGAACAAGCACCGGAATCGATTGTTCATGCGATTCACCGGGTAGAACGGGATGGTAGGGCTAATGTACTAATTGTAGCACGGGGTGGGGGCGCGATCGAAGATATGGCCTGTTTTAATGATGAGCGGGTGGTGCGGGCGGTGGCTGCTTGCCAGATTCCTGTAATCGCGGGCATTGGTCATCAGCGAGATCAGTCGTTGGCTGACCTGGCAGCCGATGTTTGTGCCCATACCCCTACGGCTGCAGCAGAGCTGGCCGTGCCTTTAATAGAGGAGCTGATCTTAGAACATCAGGAACGGGTGGCTGAGGTCGTGGATACCATGCGCTATCAAACACAGGATTGTTGGGATAGCTTAAGTCGAGTCCGCGATCGCCTGTTAAGAGCAAAGCCAGACCGCAGGTTACAGCAAGAACGGCAACAATTGAACTGGTTACAACAACGGTTAACTCAAGCCAGTCAGACGAGAATGCAGCAGGCTAGTCAGCACTGCCTACTGCTGCGGCAGACCTTACAGTCCCTCGATCCATCGGCGGTGTTAAAGCGGGGCTATGCTCTGTTAAAGCAATCAGATGGACAAATTGTACGATCGACAGTGGCCCTGAGCATCGGTCAACAACTCACCATCCAGCTCGATCAGGGGCAGGCAAAGGTAGAGGTGGTGGATCTGCTGGATACAGCCAGATAAAAAACAAACGTTACAATTAGTAGTATTGCTACCCCACTCATTTTGAAGTGCAACTATTGTGGCCAACCGTTCTTCCAAGTCAGTCAATTCAGGAAATGCTGAGGTCAGTGATGATGGCCGATTGCTGACACCCGATGCAGACTGGAACTATGAAGCCACTGTGCAAAAAATTGAAGCCATCATGACCCGCATTGAATCTGGAGAATTAGAACTGGGTCAGGTTTTTGACCAGTTTGCCGAGGCGGTTACTTACTTGCAGCAATGTGAACACTTTTTAACCCAGCATCAGCAACAGATGGATCTTCTAATCGAGACCCTGACCGATGACATGGATTTTTGATGCTGCGATCGCTAAACTGCTTTTGATTGGAAAAAGCCTCACAGGCTAAGTCAAGTTTGCCTTCCAGAATGCCGCAATCCTATGCGCGCAGGGCCTCTGGATTATGCACGAACCCGTCAACTGGGGGTTACCGAGATTTGAGCTGAGTACCGTTCTTTATTCGTTCTGTGGGATGCAAGACAACCACCTCTCCCGCCTGAAGTCCACTCTTCACTTCTGCTTCCAATTCATTGTGCTGCCCGATCGCCACCGTCCGTTCCTGGGCTTTGCCCTGCTCAACGACAAACACACACCAAGCCAATTGCTGACAACGAAACAGGGCGCTTAAGGGAACCTTCACCACATCCTTACCCTGCCAGACGACAATGCCAGCATCTACCCGGTAACCATCGCTGACCCTGGGGGCTGGCCCCACCAAATCGCCAATCACATTCACCCGTTGTTCTTCCACCCCCAGAGCGGAAACTTTAGTAAAGGCAGAGGGTTCGATTCGGCGCACCACCCCTCGCAGCGGTTCAGATCTACTCCCCAGGGTAAGCAGAATGGCATCACCGGCACGAATGGCGATCGCTTCACTGGACAACACATCAATCACCAGTTCCAGTTGGGTCGCATCGCCAATTTCCAGCAGGGGAGTGCCATCATCGACATAGCGCGCACTCTTCTGCAAAATCCGGAGTACTCGCCCTGCCACAGGAGACCGCACCTCGGTGCGGCCTGCCTCATCTCGTAATTTGGCCAGATCGGCTTCGGTGCTGGCAATGCGGGCGTCGTACACCCTCAGCCAGTAGTCCGGATCGGTCTGCTGTTTTTGTAAGACCCTCAGTTGAGCCTGGGCCACTTCCACTGCCGCCGCTTCTGTGCGTGCTGCCAGTCTGGCGGCATCCAGTTCTTTCGATCGAGTGGTTTCAGCCAACTCTGCCGACTCCCTGGCCTGCCGAGAAATTGCTCCCGCCGCTGCCAATTCTTGAGCTCGCTGGCGATCTCGTTGGGCCTGAGCCAAGGCGGCTTCTACTGTCGCCACCCTGGCTTCTGCCTGCCGTTGCCGATCCTGGGCCGCTCGAATCTGGCTGCGGGCCTGTTCTAGACTTTCCGGCTTGGGCCGCTGGGTAGCCACGCCCGCCCGCTGCGCTCGCCATTCCCCTAATTGTTGCAGCGCCTGTTGAATCGAGGCATTTACCGGTAGGGGATCGATGCGGGCCACCACCATACCGGCAGATACGGGATCACCTTCCTGCAGCGTAATCCGGTTCAAATGCCCACTGGCGCCTGCTGCAATCACAAACCGATCGCGCACACGGGTCTGCCCTTCCGCATTGACCGTGACCTGCAAAGTGCCCCGTTGTACCCTACCTTGATCCACCAAAATCGGGGCTGGTCGAAACAGGAAGACCAGCAATAACAGCAACCCTAGCCCCAACGCCCCATAGCCCAACTCTCTGAGTGGCAGGCAAAAAGGCTGTCTGGCTGACCTGGGAACCTGACCGTTGCGGTTTTGCGTGGGCTGGGGAGTAACCTGTTTCATGCTGCAACCTATCAGTCTTGCTCAAACAATCCTGCCTACCACTCCAGTTCTGCGGGTGACACTTTTGTGGCATTTTGCTGAATCCGAATAATTGCTCCACTGCGCATGGTCACCACCCGGTCTGCCATGGCGGCAATCCCGGCATTGTGGGTAATCACCACCGTGGTGGTGCCCAGATCCTGGTTCACCCGTTCCAGGGCATCCAGCACCAGCTTGCCGGTTGTGTAATCAAGGGCCCCCGTCGGCTCATCACACAGCAGCACCTGCGGTCGTTTGGCGATCGCCCGGGCGATCGCCACCCGTTGCTGCTCCCCACCCGACAGTTGGGCAGGAAAGTGATGCAGCCGGTCTCCCAACCCGACCAAATCCAGGGCGACTTCAGGCGGCATGGGATGGCGGGCAATCTCTGTAACCAGGGCCACATTCTCCTGTGCTGTCAGACTGGGAATCAGGTTATAGAACTGGAAAATAAACCCAACACAATCCCGACGGAAGCGGGTCAATTCGGCATCGGTGGCATGGGTAAGGTCGCGATCGTGGAAAAACACCTGCCCACTGGTGGGGATATCCAGCCCACCCAGAATATTCAATAGGGTTGATTTACCACTACCAGATGGCCCCAGGATCACGACAAACTCACCATCGTAAAGATCGAGGTCAACGGACTGGAGGGCATGCACCTCTAGCGCCCCCATGCCATAGATCTTGGATAGTTTACGGATATAAAAGCTTACTCCCGGTGGGGTAACCTGACCCGGTTGAGCGTTTTTGATCTGGGAAGGACTCCACCCCGTAGCACTGTACCTCATTAACATTGAGCTATATTTCGCGCTTGCAGGTCATTAGCCAAACGGATCAATCCATCAATGGATAGATCTTCATCAATGGTGAACCAGTGAATACCATAGCCGGATGGAGAAATTTGATAGAGTTTTCGTTCGGCTTCGGTTGCTTGAACCAGACGTTTTGACGCCTCATTAATGGGGATATGGTATGTCGATCCATCAACCGTTAAGAGCATAGTTTCCTGGTCAAAAGTGAGGCTTTGCACCGTGTGATGTGGGGTCATGGTTGCTCTCCAAAGTAGGTATTCCAGGCTTCGACAATTTCATCAAAGTTTTGCAGGATGATTTTACGAACCTCTCTAGTATCTCGTTTGGTCATGTTGTAAGCATAGGCTTCTCGAATGTCGTATAGCTCCAGATCAAGCCAGTATTTACATTCAGCATCTCCCCTTTGGGCATGGATGTGGATCGGCTCTGTTCCTTCGTTGGAATAGAAATGAAATCGCCAACCCCGCAAATAGAGAACGGTTGGCACTACATCACCTCCTCATTACTCAGACTCTAATTGTAAAACTGTCACGCCGATGGAAATCGGCTTCAGTGCCAGGATGGGTCAAGGCCCAGTAGGTTAAGGTTCCCTCTAAGGATTGCGTCACAACGGTAATTGCCATGGCTAGGGGTTGTTCCGGAGAAACAAGGGCATGCAAATCCAGCTCAAGTTCAATGTGCAACGCCCTGGCAGACTGCTGCGATCGCAATGGAATGTCCGTAATCCCTGGTTCTGACTGCATGCCTTGCCGGTAGCGATCGAAGCGATACACATTCCAGTGCCCAGATGGAGAGAGATTGACTTCCCAGTAGGGTTCTTGCTGCTGTGGCCCAAAGAAAACCTCAAAGCAGGTACTTTCCCACAGATGATGCTGGCGGGCGGGAAGCGCTGCTTGCGGTGGCATGACCAGATGGGATACATCCCCCTGCAGATGGTAAAGGATCTGCAGGGCGTTGGCCTGCCGCTCAACCTGCCCCGTGATCACCAGGTTGGGTAAGCTCTGCCCTGGTGATTGAAAAGGATGGAGCACAAAGGATTGCAGGGTCATCGCAGGTCTCGAATCAGGGCCCGAATTAATGGTTCTTGGGCCTCAATGCTTTCAGCCAGCTTAAATTGTACTAAGGCTCTCATTAGATTGTGTTCTGGGTGCTTAACCTTGAAGTACACGTTGCCCGCCAGATGATCGGTAAAAAAGCGGAGACCCAACTCAAAGGCCAACAGTCGAATGGCGTCGTAGAGGTAAAGGTAGTCATTTTCCGTAAGAAAGGCCCTGGCCACCGAGAGATAGCCTTGCAATAAGCCCTGGCATAGATCCGCTTCAAAGGCGACTGACTCCCATTGTTCCGTCTCTTCTCCGACTGGGTTACACCCCGATCGCAGGCAATCGCCAATGTCGTAATGCACCAGCCCCGGTTTTACAGTGTCCAGATCCACCACACTGACGGCCTTTTCGGTGTGGCGATCGAACATGACATTATTGACCTTCGGGTCACCGTGCATTAAGCGAATGGGCAGTTTCTTCTGGGTTTTAGCTCGTTCTAACACATGGGCCAAATCTTGCCGGTCGTCAATGAATTTTTGGCAATAGTGAACTTCTGGAGATTTGTGGCTGGCAGTGGCAAGCCTGTTTTGATACTGGCGCAAATACCGGGGGGTGATGTGAAAGCCTTCCAGGGTATCTGCCAGTCGATCAGGTTCCAGGTCACTAATCAGGTTGTGAAACATGCCCAGGGCGTAGCCCACTTCCCCCGCCTGAGCCACACTCTCCATCTGATCAAACGACTCGGCTCCTTCAATGAAGCTAATGGCTCGCCAAACGGAGCCGTTGCTATCTCGCCAGTAATCTTGCCCTGCTTGGGTCAAAATCACACGGGGTACCTCCCAACGGCGATGGGGCAAGGGCGATGCCCATCGTTCCCGATCCTCCCGTTGCAGGCGATCGCAGACATGCTGAGTCAGAACCCGCATATTTTGCATGATCAAATGGGGATGGTGAAACACTTGGGTATTAATCCGTTGTAGAACCAGGCGGGTCAAAGCCCCCGACCCATCTGCCAGGGTCACGAGAAAGGTATCGTTGATGTTGCCATTGCCAAAGGGCTGGATGGTAACGATAGTCTGTTGGTCGGCAAACTGCTCTGCGATCAATCTCAGCGTCTCAAGCTGTATCTGTTCAATTACGGCACTGGTCATATCCACCCACCACACAACAACACCATGGTAACCGTTACTTTTGATCCTGCTTTTCAGCAACACCTTACGGTTTCCAAGGCCATTTTGTCCCCATCTCTGTCCAGGCTGAAAAACAAAGATACAGGATCAGCAAGACAACTCCTGCTAAAAACGCCATTTCATCTGAAGTGATGTGCATCTTTCACTGCTCTCCGCTAATATTAGCCCCTGTAGGTTGGTCATAGTTCTATGCGAACGCTCTATTTTCTGGTACCCGGTACGACGCGCAAGTTTTATTGCGGGGGGTTGTTTGCCGAGTTAAAAACCCTGGAACTGGCCAGGCATTTTTGTAGGGCAGAGGTGGTTACCTATCGCCAGCGAGAGCCCCATACGCTGTTTCTGAATGACCTGCTGCAACAACCATCCTACAGGAATGACCTGTTTGTGGTGAGCTGGGGCTTTGACGTCCCTAAGCTAGCAGCTCGCTTAAAGGGATATAACGTGATTTACCATGCCCATAGTGCGGCCTATGGGTTTCGGTTGCCAGCCAGCATTCCCATCATTGCCGTGAGTCGCTACACCATGGGCTACTGGGGGCAACAGTCGCCTAACTCGCTGATCTACTATTTGCCAAACCAGATCTCAGATGGGTTTTGCGATCGCCAGCTTGATCGAGATATTGACGTCCTGGTGCAGGTGCGCAAATCCTCAGAATATCTGATACAGGATCTGGTACCCGCTTTACAGAACTGTTGCCAGGTCTATCTATTGGATGCTTTTGTCGAGGATCTGTCTGTCCTATTTAATCGTTCTCGCGTTTACCTCTACGATTCGGCAGAATATTGGGCCATGCAAAGAGTTACAGAAGGGTTTGGCCTACCTCCGTTAGAAGCCCTGGCCTGTGGCTGTCAGGTGTTTTCTAGCGTCAACAGTGCCCTGTCAGACTTTCTGGATCCGGGCGTCAACATCCAAAAAATTGCAGCTTACTCCAAAGATTACGATGTCCAGCGGATCTTGAATACCCTGAAGCACCCAACCCTGCCACCTATTTCTCAGGAATGGCTGGCAGAGTATAGGACTGAGGCGATCTTGAAGCGGATGGCTTTGATTTTAAGGGAGATCAACGAGTTTTTCGATCGCAAGCCCTACTTTGAATCTAAAATTCCTGACTTGACCGCACTTCGGTTGATGCGGCTCTCATTCAAACAAGTTCTGGGCAAAGTGCAAAAAAAGTTAAGTCGGGCCTGACTCCTGGAAAATGGTTTGCAGATCCAGCACAAACCCAGGTAAGACAGATTCTCCTGATAGCGGTGTGGAGAAAGGGAAAACCTCAACTGCTTGATCAGGCCGATAAATTTCTACGCTTCTGGTTTTTGGCTGAATCAGCCATCCCAGACGACAGCCATTGTTCAAATATTCCTGCATTTTGGCCTCAAGGTCTTTAAGGTCGTCAGTTTCAGAAACCAGCTCAATGACAAAATCAGGACAAATGGGAGCGAACCCCCTGCGTTGGTCTGGAGTCAAAGCATTCCATCGATCGCTAGCAACCCAGGCCACATCCGGTGAACGAATTGCACCATTGGGCAAGCAAAACCCAGTTGAGGAATCAAATACTTTACCAGAGGCGACCTGACGATTCCAGATACCGACATCAATGTTGAGTTCTGAATTGAAGCTACCGCTTTCACTGCCCGTTGGTGCCACAGCAACTAATCTTCCATCAGAGGTTCGTTCCAGTCGCAGTTCTGGATTCGCTTTAACAAACTGCAAAAATTGCTCATCGGTGACACGCAATTGACGGGGCAGGTTGATAGGCAGAACAGTAACCATAGAAGGTTTGACTACTGGTTATCGTAGCTTCATTTTAGCTGTTCCCCAGCAGAAGGAAAGTATCCGGCGGTTAAAACCGCTGTTAAGTACCTAGACATGAAAAATTACCTGGTATTACCCCCCGGCTGTCGCCGTCCCCGCGCTTACGCGCCGCTGCGCTAGAACCAAGGGGGACTACAGGGGGTGGACTTAGTAGCGTCGAGTTATCTGCCCCCGGCTGTCGCCGTCCCCCCTACAAAGGGGGACTACAGGGGGTGGACTTAGTAGCGTCCAACTACTTACAATCTCTTGTTTGGTGCTAAAGTGCCGTATCGTTTGGGGGATGGTGTCAGGGGTTAGTCATGCTAACAATGGAAGTGTGCATACTAAGAAGGAACTGGTAAATACATGAGTAGTCATAGTTTTGGATTCTACTGGTCTGCCTTCTTTGGGTTGATTGTGGCCCGCTATTTTTTGATTGCAGGTAGTATCTATGGGGTGTTGTACCTGGTGATGGCCCATCGTGTCGCCGCTTACAGTCTACGTCGATCGCCACCACAGCAAAGCTTAATTCGTCAAAATATCACCCTCTCCCTGGTATCTGCAAGCATCTTTGCTCTGGGGGCAGCGATCGTGATGATCGCCTATGATCAAGGTTTAACCCAGATTTATGTTGATTCCCACCCCTATGGTGCATGGTATTCCATCGTCAGTCTTCTTTTAGTACTGATATTGCAAGATACCTACTTTTACTTTTTACATCGGGCCTTTCACCATCCCCGCCTGTTTAAATGGGTGCATCGAGGTCATCATGCTTCAGGTGATCCAACGCCCTGGGCTTCCTTTGCCTTCGACCCGCCAGAAGCAATTTTGCAAGCCCTTTTCTTTGTACTGATTGTGTTTATCCTGCCCCTCCATTTCATCACCCTGCTGGTAGTGCTATTAACCATGACCATTTGGGCTGTATGGAATCATTTGGGCTATGAATTCTTGCCACCGACTTTTGCTCAGCACTGGTTGGGGAAATGGTTAATTGGCCCTACCCACCATGCCCTGCACCACCGCAAGTATCAGGTGCATTATGGCCTCTATTTCACGACCTGGGATCGGTTACTGGGAACCCACGATCCAGATTATGAACAGCGGTTTGATCGGGCTTTAAGGAGCGAATCATATTAAATTGACGAATTATGAGTAAAAAGCTAGGAAAACATGGTTATCATCCCATCCAAAAACTGAAGGTTATATTTTCAGGTCTTTATTTTGCAGTCATCTCTGATTTTAGTGTTGCCTACAAACTGCTTCTATCCGTTCCCGTTCTTGTTTTTTCGTTTATGGTTCGACAATGGGTTGATGTCACTTTGATTTTGCTGGCGACTGGCATGATGCTCTCTGCTGAATTGTTTAATAGTGCGATCGAGATACTCTGTGACTTTGTTGAGCCAAGAGAGAATGCCCGAATTGGAGTCGTCAAAGATATCGCAGCAGCGGCGGCTGGGATCAGTATCCTAGCGTGGGCTACCACACTACTCCTCGAAAGCGCTCACCTCTGGCATTTGCGAAAAATTTAAGGGTATCAGATTAAGCTGGGACGCACTTGATTACAGAACTTCTGAAATTTCGGGAGTGGCGGGTTGTATTTGAGGCTGAAACTGGAACAGGGAGTAGACCACATCGCGCTGGATGTTGCCCATCATTTCCAGAAATAGTTCATAGCCTTCACTCTTATACTCAATCAACGGGTCTTTTTGCCCATAACCGCGCAGGCCCACCGACTCCCGCAGCCCATCCATTGCTTGCAGGTGTTCGCGCCAGAGCGTATCGATGCGCTGCAGAATAAAGAAGCGTTCAGCCTGACGCATCAAACCAGGTTGAATCTGGTCAATCTCCGCTTCCTTCAGGTCGTAGGCGATGCGCACCTGCTCGTGCAGGAAGGTCTTGATTTCACTGACTGACATGTCTTCCAGGTCTTCTGGTCTAAGGTCAGCCAGTAGATAAACAAACTCCTGCACTTTGCTGACCAGGCTGTTGAGGTTCCACTCTTCTGGAGGCAAATCGGGATTGATCTTGGCGTCTACAATATCATTCATGGTGCGCTCGGCATAGCGAATCACCTGCTCCTTCAAATCTCGCCCTTCCAGGACTCGCCGCCGCTCTGCATAAATGGCACGACGCTGATTATTCATGACTTCGTCGTACTCAAACACCTGCTTCCGAATGTCGTAATAGTAGGTCTCAACCTTCTTTTGAGCCCCCTCCAGCGATCGGGTCAGCATCCCCGACTCAATCGGCATGTCTTCTTCTACCCGGAAGGCATTCATCAGGCCAGCCACCCGATCGCCGCCAAAGATCCGCAGCAGGTTGTCTTGCAAACTCAGGAAAAAGCGAGTAGAACCGGGGTCTCCCTGCCGGGCGGCCCGCCCCCGCAGTTGATTATCAATCCGACGGGACTCGTGCCGCTCAGTGCCAATCACATGCAGGCCACCCAGCCCCACCACATCTTCGTGTTCTCGATCAGTAAAGGCTTCATACTCCTTACGGATTTGGTTATACGCCCCCCGCAGGTTTTGAATCACGGAGTCATCTGTCGGCGCTTTTTCAGAAGCAACTGCGATTTTGTCTTCTGCTTCCAGTTCCGGCAGCGATCGCTCGCCATACTCTCTCACAGCAAACCCTACGGCATCTTTCAGGCGCTGCTCTGTCTGCTGAGACAGGGGAGTGGGGTAGATTTGAGGTGATGCTTTCCAGGTTTTAAATTTCTGACCGGGGGCAAAGCCCTGCCCGCCGCCACGCCCGGATTTAGTGACGGCCCCATCGGTGATGCCAAATTCATCTTCATCCGCAGGGGCTACAATCCGCGGCATCAAGTATTCCCGCAGTTTTAGGCGGGCCATGTAGTCAGCGTTGCCTCCCAGAATGATATCCGTCCCTCGACCCGCCATGTTGGTGGCAATGGTAACAGCCCCCTTACGACCAGCCTGAGCCACAATTTCTGACTCTCGTTCTACATTTTCGGGTTTTGCATTTAACAGGTTATGCTCCACACCGCGCTCCTGAAGCAGGTGAGAAAGCAATTCCGATTTTTCTACGCTGGTCGTACCGACCAATACGGGCCGCCCGTCTTCATGCATCTGGGCGCACTCTTCCGCAACTGCCCGCCATTTTGCCTCTTCATTTTTATAGACCACATCTGCCAAATCTTTACGGATATTGGTGCGATTGGTGGGAATGGTGGTCACTTCCAGGTTATAGATCTTGCCAAACTCCGCTTCCTCCGTCTTGGCAGTACCGGTCATCCCCGCCAGTTTGGGATAGAGCAAGAAGAAATTTTGATAGGTAATCGTTGCCAGGGTTTGGGTTTCCGGTTGAATTTCAACGCGCTCTTTGGCTTCGATCGCCTGGTGTAGCCCATCACTCCAGCGCCGACCGGGCATGACCCGGCCCGTAAACTCATCCACAATCACTACTTCATCGTTGCGAACAATGTAGTTTACGTCTTTGATAAACAATTCCTTTGCTTTGATGGCATTGAAGATGTAATGGGCCCAGGGGTCTTCTGGGTCAAACAGATCAGTCACACTCAAAAGCTGCTCGGCTTTAATGAAGCCCTCATCGGTCAACAGCACATTGCGCTGTTTTTCATCGACTTCATAGTCTCCTTCTGGGTCATCTTCATTGTGCTTGCGGGTGAGGGTCGCAGCGACGTGGGCCGCCTGCCTGTACTTCTCGCTGGGCCGCTCAACCTGACCAGAAATGATCAAAGGGGTGCGGGCTTCGTCGATCAAGACAGAGTCTACTTCGTCAATCACACAGTAGTTAAAGGGCCGTTGCACCACATCTGTCATGGACGTTGCCATGTTGTCACGCAAGTAATCAAAGCCCAACTCACTGTTAGTACCGTAGGTGATATCACACTCGTAGTTGCGCTTGCGCTCCTCGGGCACCATGGTTTGCTGAATCAACCCTACGCTCAGCCCCAAAAAGCGATGAATTTGTCCCATCCACTCCGCATCTCGACGGGCCAGGTAATCGTTGACCGTGACGATATGAACCCCTTTGCCGCTCAGGGCGTTCAGATAGGCAGGCAGGGTAGACACCAGGGTTTTGCCCTCGCCAGTCTTCATCTCTGCAATCTGCCCTTCATGGAGAATGACGCCACCCAGCATTTGCACATCAAAGTGGCGCATTCCCAACACGCGCTTGCCTGCTTCCCGCACAACAGCAAAGGCTTCTGGCAAGATGTCATCTAGCGTTTCGCCTTGCTGTAACCGTTGTTTAAACTCTACCGTCTTGTCTCTCAGGTCCCGATCGGACAGGGCTTGAATTTCTTCTTCTAATAAAGAAATTTCTGCAATGATCGGTTGGTACTTTTTGAGTTTGCGCGCGTTGGGGTCACCCAGCAGAGTCTTAAACATGGTTGATCAGAATAGATAGGCCTAATGGTTTAACGAATAGCAACAGCACTACTACGATCGCAGAGTGGAACGATCCTAGCACTTTGATTTGATGGGAGATCGATTTTCTAAGGGGCGTTTTGCCACTCTGAGGTGAGGCTGCGAAAATCGTATTTCTCAGCACCAGGATGGCAAGAAATACAGGTTGCCAAAGTGGGGCGAGTAGCCATCTTAACCCTGGGATGGAGCGCCTTAAACAGGGCAGACTGATAGATGCGATAGGGGATCTGCTCATCTTTTGCAGGGGGACGGGAAAACAGGCGCAGATAGTTCCACATCACTAGCAAATCTGGCCCTGTCAGGGGTTGTAGGGTTGCTCCATAGTGCTGGGGATCCCGAATTAACTGACGCCAGGTTTCGCTGGGCATCACTTCTGGTGGAATGGCGATGTGACAGCTACCACAGGTTTGCAGGTAGAGCTGCATTCCAGGCTGATACTTGTCTGGCACCACATCGACTGTGCCGATCGCAGGGGCCTGATTTTTGTCAGATGGGGTAGCCGCTTGGGCCAGCAAATTGCTATCAGTAGAAGTCGCTGAGAAAGCATGAGGTTGGATCGCCTGGGCCAGCCCAACCCCTAAACAAAGGCTCCAGAGTAGCAGTAAAACTAGTAACACAGCCACCGATCGCCCCTGCCTGGGCCATAGCAATTTAGACGATCGTCGATACAAAGACGATCGACGAGCAGCGGGGGGGCGTGAACCAGGGATTGCCATGGACTAGATGCAACGTAATATTAAGTCGTTGACGCTTTTTAATTCAGAAAAGCACCCTGAACTAAAGTCTAGCCTCTACAGTAGCGCAAAAGGGTGAGAACCTCTCAGCTTAGGCTGATGGTTTGAGTTTTAACAGGCAAAATTAGGCCAAGAGAATGGAGATTCAACCTCCAATCCCTCATAATGGGAGCATCCTGCTGTTAAAAGGGGCTCTCTGATGCAGTCTCCTATCTTAGGGGGTATGTTTTAAGGCGGGAAACCCTCTAAGTGAAAGGGGTTGGAGCGATGTGCTTTTTGGGACTGACGCGCCAGTGGAAGTGCGCCCATGTGATCAACGACCCACTCAAATAAATCAGGAAACTCATGATCAAATAA
>JBJTUO010000137.1:0-3196 GCA_046080785.1 Leptolyngbyaceae cyanobacterium
CAGGTATAGTTTGCCGCCAAGGGGCCGCCAAAATACTGAATTTTGCGATAATTATCCTACTCCATAGGTATAGTCTGAGACTCTCTTTGGCTTTTCAAACAACCTCTACAGTTGACTCTTGGCGATCGCTGGCGTTTAGTACAGTTGTTGTTGAGTTCAATTCAACAGGAAACCCAGGTACCGGGTCCTCTAGTAAAAACGGTTAACTCCTTTAATGCTTTGGCGGAGCTCAATCCCTGGACTCAAAGCCTCATTGGAGTCATTCAGTTGGGTACGGAAGAGCCTGCTGAATCCTATGAACCTGGCTTTAATAAGGCAGTAGATACACGAATCTAAACTTGGGAGGTCAACTCTTGCACAGATACAGATTGCGGAAATTAACTCTGAAAGGATTTAAATCTATTAAGGAAATAAATATCGAGTTGCACTCCTTGAATATTTTGATTGGAGCGAACGGGGCAGGGAAGAGCAACCTCATCTCATTCTTTAAAATGCTGAACGAGATGATGGCTGGGCGCTTTCAGCAATATATCGGTACATCAGGACGTGCCCAGTCCCTTCTACACTTTGGACCGAAAACAACACCTCAGATAGAAGCAAGCCTAGAATTTGAAGATCTAGAATTTGAAGATCTAGAATTTGAAGATCTAGAATTTGAAGTTCTTACTGGAATAGATAGGTATAGCATGAGACTATCTCATGCTGCTGGTGACACACTGATTTTCGTTGATGAAACAATCAGCTATCAGAAGACAGACTGGGAATCTCCAAGAACTGATCATTTGGGTGCAGGGCACGAAGAAGCCAAAATTAGTGAAGCAGCTAGGGAAGAAAAACCAACAGCTAAAGTGCTTAAATATCTACTTGATCGTTGTCGCGTATATCATTTTCATGACACATCATCTACAGCGGATGTTCGTCAATCTTGTTATGTTGGTGACAACCGATGGCTCATGCCTGATGCTGGCAATTTAGCTGCTTTACTTTTAAGGTTTCGTAAGGAAGATGGGGGTGCAGCTTATCAACGAATTATTGGGACTATTCAACTTATTGCACCTTTCTTTGATGATTTTGTCCTTGAACCAGATGCATCACAACGTGTCATTTTAAATTGGAGAGAGAGGGATTCAGATCGAGTGTTTGGACCTCATCAATTTTCAGATGGAACCTTACGTGCTATTTGCCTCACCACGCTACTCTTACAACCTGAAAATGTACTTCCGAAACTTATTGTAGTTGATGAACCTGAATTAGGTCTTCATCCCTACGCACTAAATATTGTGGCTGACCTTTTTAGTAAGACAGCACTGCATACCCAAATTCTTATTAGCACTCAGTCCAGCTCTTTCTTGGACAATTTTGATCCTGAAGATGTGATCACGGTAAATCGAGAGGGTAAAGAGTCAAAATTTGAGCGAATAAGTTCTGAACAGTTAGAACTTTGGCTTGATGAGTATAGTTTGGGAGAAGTTTGGGAGAAAAATATAATTGGGGGAGGACCGCATTGATGGCACGTCTTTATCTATTCGCCGAAGGGCAAACTGAACAGACATTTGCCGATAATTTACTCAAGCCCCACCTGACAAAGTACAACGTTTTCATGAACAAACCTGTACTCATAGCTCATGCTAGGAGACAGGGACGAATGCATCGTGGCGGTGGTCGCAACTACATGCCCATGAAGAATGACATTTTGCGATTCCTTAAACAGGATCAATCGAAAAATGCATTTTTTACGACTATGATTGACTTATATGCTATTCATCCTGATTTTCCAGGCTTGGCTGAAGCCGAACTTTTGAGACGTGATCCGTTTGAAAGAGTTGTATTTTTAGAGCAAAAAATTACAGAAGATATTGGTGATCAACGATTCATTCCTCACATTCAATTACACGAGTATGAAGCGTATCTTTTCTCTAAACTAACTTGTTTCGAATATATTAGTTTTGGAAGCACACAGAAAATCGAAAGACTTCAGACTATAGTTAGTCAGTATCAGATACCAGAATTAATCAATGATGGACCAAAAACAGCACCTAGCAAACGAATTATTGCTCAGTTTCCTGATTATGGACGAGCTAAATCCACTTTTGGACCGCAGTTAGCTGAGCAAATAGGGTTGCAGTCGATTCGAGATCGCTGTCCGCATTTTCATAAGTGGCTGATCAAGCTTGAATCTTTGGATGAATAATTAGTCAGCAGTTAATTGGTTAACAATGCCCATGCACTCCGACTGCTAAGAGGTTGTCTATGAGTATCAGGGGGTGTCTGCGACAGGTGGCAAAGGTCATTTAAATACCATCACCCCTGGGGGCTATCAGAGGCTGGGGCCCCTGACTCTGGGGTGGGGTTTGGTCGGGCCAGGTGGCAGAGGTCTTGCAGGCGTTTGAGGTGGGGGTCGCCGGCGAGGTAGCCGATGCCCCGGTGGAGGTGGAGTCTGAGTTGGGTGACCGAGGGGGGTGTCGATCTCCACGGGGAGCTGTCGGCCAGAGGCCTGGCCAGGCCCCAGAGCAGGGCGATCGCGAGGATCTGTTTTTCTCCGGCAGAGAGAGGGGAGGGGTCTGGAACTAGCGGCCGGGTTGCTGGTCTATGGAGGGCCTGTTTGGGGTGGTGGTTTGGGTGGTTGGCGGGGTTATGGGTAGGGTCGGTTGCTGGTGGAGGTGGATAGGTGGGGGGCAGGGTTTTGATCGAGGGGTGATCTGACTGGGGGCGGGTTGGTGTTAAACACAAAGAAATCTTAAATTATGGGGCAGGCTGCTTGTGGGGTGTTTAGACTGAATTTGTCTACCTAAGATCCCATATTGGGTATTTAGGCTGAAATTTTTCTGCCTAAGATCCCTCTGGGGGTGTTTAGGCGGACAGATTTCTGCATAAGATCCCCTATATGGGTATTAGACGGAAAATTTCCCTCTATTTAGTAGTTATCCTGCCTTGATCTATTGGTTGAGGCGCAGTTTGAAGATTGTCTGCGAACCATAAATTTCTTGACAAGGAAGGCATAAAACACTTACCCCGGTGTAAATTGTAGGTATTTCTAGTTCGGCAGTATATGGGAGGGAAACAGTATTTCTGGATTATTGGGGGGTGAAGGAGCGGTAGGGTGCTATGGAGACTTGCTGAAACTTGGACGAAGAGGTGATAACTTGACTCCACATCATGTCCCATCTAATGCATACATGGCGGCTAAAGTATCGGG
>JBJTUO010000138.1:0-21606 GCA_046080785.1 Leptolyngbyaceae cyanobacterium
GTAACTACTCAGTCCGTCCACCCTTACGGGAAGCAAGCTACATATTTTTCCGGTATGTTGCAGGCTTTAAGCCCTTTCCCTGGGCTTCAATCCGCCCTCACCCTAAATCCCTCTCCCCAAGGAGAGGGACTTCAATCCAGAGCCCCTTCTCCGTAGGGAGAAGGGGTAGGGGATGAGGGCAGATTTGACTCGGTGCCCAAGCTGAGTAGTTACACGAAGGATTTAGTATTCATCGTCTAGATAATAAGAATATAATAATTCTTATTATCTAGGGGTTTTAGAGATCCGAGCATTCAAAAACTGCTTTTTCGCTTCAGCCGTTGAAGAAGCCCTACGGGATAGATTAAAATTTGTTAGGGTTCTCTCAGTTGTGTTTTTAACACCCATGCAACGGCCGACTGATAGAAAAAACGGCAGCGGGGCTGTCCTGAATCATCAGTTTACCGACATCGATCGGTTTACTGAACAGGTTCAGTCTTTTTCTAAAGTGCAGACGACTCAACTGAGTTTGGGGAGCTTTCAGTGCCAGTTGTCTCTGGTGGCGTTTAATCAAGTACAGGTTGCCTTTGTCAAGTCTTTCTGTCCTATTTTTTATACTGGCGAGAAACCCAAAAATGCCATTGTCTTGAGCTGTTTGTTAGAGTCAACTGGGCCCTGTCTCATTTCCCACGATCGTAAACTTTCCCATCAGACCCTGGCTGGCCTCGACCCTGACCTGGAGGTAAGCTTCATTTTGCCGCCTGATGTGCATTTCGTTGCAGTGCAAATTAACCGCAAGCTGTTTCAGGATTTTTTGGGAGTCATGGAGCGGCAAGATCTGAATCAGCGGTTGTGCTCAAGCAACTATATGCATATTCCAGCAACCATTGCAACTGTGAAAACCTATCTCCAACAACTGCTCCATCTGATACAACATCAACCTCATTTTTTGAAGCAGGCTCACACCCAAAAACTAGTATTAGACGACTTCATTCCATTGTTGATTAACGCCATCCCCCCAGCGACTCAGGAGATTTTGAAGCCACCCTCAGTCATTACCCGATCGCGTCTGGTCAGAGAAGCAGAAGAGTACATGATGGCACATATCGACCAACCCTTAACCTTGAAACAATTGTGTCAAGCCCTCCATATCAGCGAAAGACCGTTGTTTTATGGATTTCAGGAAGTATTTTGCGTCAGCCCAATGGACTACTTAAAAATCCAGCGACTGAAGCATGTCCGGCAACAGCTCAAGCTGGCTAACCCAGAGACTAATAGTGTGGTGGAGATTGCTCAAAAATATGGTTTTTGGAGTGCCGGACACTTTGCAAGAGACTACAAGGCAATGTTTGGGGAGTTACCCTCGGAGACGCTCAAACAGGCATAAGCCTTATTGTTTTAACAACTCATTGAGTTGCAATTTAAGAATCAGGAAGCAATTTAGATCCAGTTGCAAGTCATCAAGCATATGATGAACCATGCCGACCATCACCTGCGCCGATATATAATCATGGTTTTCCAACTTTTCTAGTGCTTGCTGCAAAACATCAATACTGCACTGAATAGCTTTCAATCTCTGAATATTGTCTTCAAACATAAAGCCTAAATAAATCTTTTCAGAATTATCCGGTAGGGACTGGGGCTAGAGCATTCAAAAACTGCTTTTTTCCAGGTAGGCGATCCAGATATTCCCCATCGCCGCGATTTTGATCAATCCCTACGGAAGACTGGATCCCCCCAGAGATTCGGCAGTTTATAGGAGAAAATCGCGGGTCTTCTCCCACAGTTCTTGCAGAGGAATAACGGCCAGCAATAAGGGTAGAAAGGGTAGGATCGCTGCCAGTACGAGATACTTGATGGTCTCATAGTCAAAGGGCACGATCCTCATCTCCCTAATAATAGAAAAGCTCTTACTCATGTCAGCCAGAGATTGGATGTCATCATTCCCTAACAGGGGTTCACTAGGAGAGGTCGATCCCATCCACTTCTGCTCAAAAGATCGGCTGTAGGTCATACTGAGTTGGCCATACTCCAACTGTCCCTCTTCTTTTAAGGCAATCAACTTAGCAGTGAAAGAAAACAGGGGCAGCAAGACGATCAGTACCGCAAACGCAATGAACCAGAACAATGTCAGCTTAAATTCCAGCGGCGATTTGCCTTCATAAACAATCAAATTGGCCATTGCTGAAGCCACCACAGCAGAGGCTGCAAACAGCAAAACGCAACTGGGTATCAGCTAAAAAGGCCAGCCCGATCGGGATGAGTTGGGATCAATTGCAGGCGCAACCTTGACACCTGCCAGAGAAAGCAAGCCCAAATGATAAACCGCCACACCCAGCGCAACAGCAAGAAGCGGTAGATGGGCAGGCTGACCAGGGCCAGCCATTTGCCAGCTAGAGATAGGGGCAGAAATAACTGTCCTGGATGACTTGAGGAAGCAGTTAATTTTGGGTAAAGCCAACTGGTACCAAACGTTTTTTGAATCGTGTCAAGTTGAGCAAAGGTAAGCACAATCACCACCCCAACCAGAATCACCTCTGCCAGAGCTGACTCTTTCCAGCGCATGGCACGGTGGGTGGTATTGTCAAAGGTGATCTTCTCCTCCTCCGCTTCTAAAATTAACTCCTCATGGTGAAATTGCTCAACCGCTTCTCGGACTGATGCACCGATAATTGGCTCTGCTATTAACAGTAAGGGCACTACCAATAAGAGCCGGACTTGTTCGCCAATGTCTAATAAAAAGGGCATCTTTACTGACTGCCCGATCGCAAACCCCTGCAAGGCTGACAGCAGCAACAGGGGCAACCACCCAATCATCATAAACAGCGCAATCTGTTTTCGGGTGGGAGACCGCAATCGCAGACGAGTCAAGAGGTGATCAACAGGCCCCCCATTGGTGAGGATAAAACTGGATGGAGATAGCTTGCGTGAAGCTGACATGGGCTAATACTCCTGGATACACCCCTACCCCACTGGATGGAAAGTTAGCATTGCTAAGGTGCGGCATTGAGTCGCCGACAGACGGGAGAATTGCGATCTTGGGGGGCTGCAAAGGGGCTATTGCAGGTTACCCAACGAACCACATCAATCCCCAGAATCACAGCAACGATGGTGACGACAGCAAAAACACCGCCAGCCACCACCAAAATTTTAGTTAATTGATTAGACACAGGTTTAGCGTTAAGAAATATGAACGATTCCAGAAGGCCGAATAGTAATTGCACCATCACCGGGCATATCTCCAGGAACAGCGGTGACTAGCACCGTAATTAAAGTGCCCTGGAATGCGGGTGTCTATTTCAGCGTAACAGATGGCCCCGCAGAATAGGTAAATACATCGACGGGTACAGAGTCAACATCAAAGGTGGTGCGCCCCTGGGGAGCAAGCTCAACCCGTGTTTTCAGAAATTAAAGAAATGTAACTGGGGCAAAACGCATACACTTCTCTTAAGAAAGGCCACAACTAAAAGGTAAAGGTCGTCCGAATGGTGCCAATCCAGGCACCGGGGTTGCTATTGACGTTGTAAGGATTAACCTGACGAATGAGGCTGGGAGTGATGGAGAGATTGTCGTTGACTTTATAGCGGTAGTAAAGCTCGGTAATAAAGCCAGTATCGGTAGACTGACCTTTCAAATCACGGGTATAGGGCGGCACTCCGGCCAAAATCCCCAACTGACTGCCTCCTAACGTATTCCAAGCAAAGGTGCCCTGGTAGCTCCAAGCGTCGTAGTCAGGCCGTGCCCCAAGACCCTGGATGCTGGCAAAGACAACTCCCCCTCCCAGATTGAATTGGGCATTTTTGCCAAACTTAAAGTTAAACTGAGTCGCATAAATATTGGAGATTTGAGCGACACTTTGCCCTGGTAAGACTGGATTATACCCCGCCAGATTGACGAGCAGGGGGGAACCAAAGGTGGTGTTTAAGTAAGAATTGGCATAGTAGAGGTTGATATCTAGCCAATTGCTGAGGTAATTAATTTGGGTATTCAGGGTATAAGGCCCTTCAAACAACCCTGCACCCGACACAGGCAGATTAGGCGAAACGGAAGAAACATAGCCAAAATCCCAAATAAGATTTTTACCTAACTTGAGGTTAAGAGAGGCTCCTGACCCCGTCGTGGGATTATTGAACTGGTATTGGGGCGGCCAACTCAGCCCAGAAACCGCACCCTGAGCCGAATCATTTAAGGGGCTGACGGTAGTGGTGACAATGTCTGCTGGCCCTGCCCCAGAGGCAAAGATATTTGCCGTTAACCAATCTGTAACCGGAAAAGAGTAGGACAGATTATCGATCAAGACAGAATTATTGGGTAGCCCACCGCCGCCCGGTATATAAGAGAAGCCAATCGGACTGATGGTAAACGACTCCGCATTATAGGCCAGCAGTTGCATCGATAGCAGATCTTTACCCGTGAAACTGCTGTTTAAAGTGAGCTTTACCACATCAGCAAAGGTAGTCCGATTATCATTCGGAACCGTTGTGGCCAAATCTGCCTGTAACAACGGCCGATCGCTATCCGGGAATGGGGCCGCTAGGGCAAAAGTCACCTGCCCACTCAGTTTTGTTGTTGTCGAAAATTGTTGTCGTTCTAAAGTCGCTGTGCGAAATTCCAGTTGATCAACCCGTCCCCGCAAAGCAGCCAATTCTGCGGCAAATTCTTCTTGAAGCCGTTGGACGACTAGTAAATCTTCTTTTTTCACCAGGTCTACCGTGCTGGCCGCGATCAATTCGCTGATCCGATCCAGGCAGGCATTCAGACCAGCAGCAAACTCGTAGCGAGTCAGGGCTTGATTACCCCGAAAGGTTCTATCCGGGAAGCCCACAATGCAACCATACCGCTCCACCAGGGATTGCAACGCCTGAAAAGCCCAATCCGTTGGTTTGACATCAGTTAATTGAGAAACCGATGTCACCTGATCAAAGGCCCCATTTGGTTCATTGATAGAATTTGCAGGTAACACTTCTGAGGCATCGGTTGCTCCTGTACTCAAACAAACAACCGCTCCACAGAGTATTAGCGCAGATCCCAGATTGCTGAGATTAGATAAATTGAAACATCTCCATTGATTGATCATCATCACACTTCCTCACTGCCAGAGTTTTATGAGTGGAATCTATTGATTAAAAATATTGAGGCCAAGCTGTTTGCTGATATATTCCACCGCTAGTTGCCCTCGCACACTATTACCCGCCTGATCCAGCGGCGGAGAAAAGGTACCGATCGCCAGTTTGCCAGGAACCACAGCGATGATTCCTCCACCGACACCGCTCTTACCCGGTAGACCAACGGTATACAACCAATCCCCAGAGGCGGTATACAGCCCCTCCATGGTCATTTCTGCCAGAATGTGAGGAATGTTGGATGCGGAAATCACTTGTTGTTTAGTCAAGGGATTGACCCCGCCAGAGGCCAGCGTTGCCCCCATCACGGCCAGATCCTTTGCAGTAACCAGCGTCGAGCAGCCCCGGGTATAAATATCACAGGCTTCCAGGGGGTCGCTATACATGGCTTTTGCGCTATAGAGCAGCCAGGCAATCCCCCGATTGTGAAAATTCGTCGTTTGCTCCGATTGATTTACCTCTTGGCTCAGACTGATGGGCCGCCCCGCAAATCGACTCTGGACATCCAAAATTTGTCGCCAGCGGTCTTCCCCATTCTGACCCTGCACCAGACTGGCGGTAGACATGGCCCCCGCATTGACTAAGGGGCTGAGGGGCTTACCACTGTGCAATTCCAGGGCAATCACCGAGTTAAACGGCAAGCCAGTCGGGTCAGCTCCCACCTTTTGCTGCAAGGCTTCAGAGCCAATCTGCTCGATCACCAGGGCCAGGGTGAATACTTTAGAAATGGACTCGATCGCAAACTCATCGGTCGTATCCCCCACTTCCAAAATCGTGCCATCGACAAAAGCCACCGCAATCCCAAACAAGTGAGAAGGAACATTGGCCAGGTAAGGGATGTAGTTGGCATTTTGCCCATCAGGGACAGCGGCAAATTGTTGATGGGCTGCTTGCATCACAGGCTTAACCCTATCGGGGGTAACGCTTGCAGCAGTGAGTGGTTTAGGCATCTTTCAGGTCTTGTAGAGGGGCCGTATTCTTCTCAGCTTCAGCCGCGGGAATCATCTGCCAACTGTTTTTACGATTGGCATAGAAGAGGAACGGTGGAATGGCAAATACAATCAGGCCAATCACTAAAATCGCGACATAGAGGGCTGGAGAAAGGGTTTTAAACTGATCGGGGGGCACAAACCCCAGCAAAAGTGCACAAGCAGAAGCAAGAATGCCCAGGGTTGCCCAAAAATCAAGAGCAGGGCAGATAAAACCTCGTCTGACTTGAGGTTGAGTTTTGCGTAGCTTTAAGGCCGCGGCGAACATGAAAATATAGATAATCAGGTAAATTTGAGCAGCGATCGCACTCAACATCCAGAAAGCAGCAGAGACATCTGGCACGATTACATATAAAAACGCTAGCAAAGTCACGACAGCCGCTTGCACCAGCAAAATATTCTTTTGCACCCCTTTGTCATTAGTTTCTTGCCACCAACGAGGCAAAAAACCAGCGCGGCCAACCATCAACAGACCGGCAGAGGGGCCAGCCGTCCAGGTTAAGACGCCGCCCAGGGCACCCAAAATCAAGAGCAGAGCCATAATTTTAATGGCCCAGGTGATATTAAACCGGGTGAAAAAGTCGGCATAGGCTTGCATCACCCCTGCCGTCAGGCTGGTAGAGTCGGATGGCACCACAAAAGAAATGGCCAGGGTCGGTGGAATAAAGATAAAAACAATCAGAATCGCAGCGATCGCGATCGCCTTAGGCATTTGTTTTTGGGGATTAGAGAGTGAGCGAGCATGAATCGCATTCATTTCAATCCCCGCGTAGGCCAGAAAGTTGCTAACAACCAGTACCAACCCTCCCAACACCCCGGAAAACTCTTTCCAGAAGTCAGTAGCTTCCCGGTGATGGCCAGCCGTCTTAGCAGTGGATTGAAAAATATCTGGAACCAATGCGGCAAAAGAGAGGGGCGCTTCCGATTTGTGACCAGTCAGCAGCCAGAGCAGCCCCAACAAAATCAACACTGCTGCAGGAAACAAGGTACCCAGTAACATGAACCAGGATGACAATTTGGAAAGAGAGTTCAACCCTCCTAATGCCACAAAAGTGCTAACCCAATAGAGAGCAATAATGACAATCGTGGTGAAAATACCGCTCTTTGCCAGATCAGGATTGATTAAATAGGCAAACGTACTAGCGGCAAAGGCCAGCACAATCGGGTACCAGGTGACGACCTGAATCCACATGTACCAGATGGCAAAAAAGCCCCATTTATTGCCAAAGGCTTGTTTTACCCAACCATAGATCCCACCGTTCCAGCCCGTGCCTAACTCAGAGGCAACCAGGGCAACGGGGATAAAAAACACAACTGCAGGAACTAGATAAAGAAATACCGAACCCAGCCCATATACCGCCATACTGGGCAGAGATCGAATACTGGCAACGGCAGCCACCATCATAAATGATAGGGTCAACCAATTCATGTGCTTTTGAACCTGAGCGGCCATAAATTTGATTCCTGGATGAATGTAAAGGTCTGACTAGTCAGTGGCAATGGCTATATCAGGTGTGCTTGTAGCCGCCCGCTTCTTTTTCGGTCATAGGCACACTTACAGGGTGGCGATCGAAGTGAGCGATGGCCGTGCGAAAGTCTTTGATCAGGAGAGAAGCCATATCGCGAGAAAGCCCCTGTCGTACCAGAATCCGCTGTACTGCGATATCGGTCACATTGGCGGGTAGGGTGTAAGCCGGGACTAACCAGCCCCGTTGCCGCAGGCGATCGGCCAGGTCAAACAAGGTATAGGGCACTTGGGCCCCATCCTGAATGCGCCAGGTAACAGCGGGAATACTCAGCTTCGGATCGCCATTACAGATCAACTCAAATGGCCCCGATTTCACAATCTCATCCGCAAGCCACAGGGCAGTGTCATAACAAGCCTGCTGGATCTTGCGATAGCCTTCCCGCCCCAGGCGCAGGAATAAAAAATATTGACAGATGATCTGCCCTGCCGGACGGGAGAAATTGATAGCAAAGGTGGGCATCTCACCACCCAGGTAGTTGACATTAAAAATCAGCTCTTTGGGTAGGGCGGAGGTATCTCTCCAGACCACCCAGCCAGAACCGAGGGGGGCCAGACCAAATTTGTGTCCTGAAGTACTGATGGATTTTACCCGTGGCACCCGGAAGTCAAATTCCACCTCAGGAGCACAAAAGGGGGCCAAAAAGGCCCCGCTAGCTCCATCTACATGGATATCGACATCCAGTCCTGTCCGCTGCTGCAAATCATCCAATGCAGTAGCTAGCGGTGCGACGAGTTCATAGTTGCCAGAGTAGGTCACGCCAAACGTGGGAACGACACAGATGGTATTTTCATCCACCCGTTTTAGCATCTCAGTCGCATCCATAAAGAACCGATCGCGGTCCATCGGTACTTCCCGCATTTCCACATCCCAGTAGCGGCAAAATTTATGCCAGCAGATCTGCACTGGCCCACACACAAAATTGGGTTGTTCTGTAGATTTGCCAGCGGCCTTCCGTCGGGCCCGCCAGCGATGCAGGGCAGCCATCCCACCCAGCATACAAGCTTCACTGGAGCCGATAGTAGAGGTGCCGATCGGGTTTTCATGGGGCTGGCTATTCCACAAATCTGCCAGCATCTTGACACAGCGGCTTTCAATTTCAGCAGTTTGGGGATACTCATCTTTATCGATCATATTTTTGCTGATCGACAAATCCATTAATTTATGGAGTTCTTCGTTTTCCCAGGTCTGACAAAAGGTGGCGAGATTTTGACGGGCGTTGCCATCCAGAAATAACTCATCATGAACGAGTTGATACACCACATCAGGGCGCCCTTCGGTTTCAGGAAATTTAGCGGTGGGAGCAACAGTGGCAGCCAGGGCAGTGCCAAAGATTGGATCCAGATCACTGGCGGGATTGTTTTGCTGGATATGTAGAGCCATACTTTTTAGAGCAGGATATTTTGTAACAACTTCAGCGGGGATTCCAGGGGATTCTATTGGAGAAAAGTTGAAAACTCGATTAGAAAAAGCAGAAAAGAGACGCCTTTAGAAAAATTAACCGCCCGAATAGGGGCAACAGTGAAAAGTGGAGAATTCAGGAGGCAGGAGGCAGAATTCAGGAGGCAGAATCTAAGCTCGACTTTGACCATTTACAGCTACCACAACCCCGCCAAAATTTAGAGCAGTAGAAGCAATGGCAAAAGTGCCCGTCGTTAAAAGCGTGTAGAGAGTACCACCAACAAACGCGCCAATAATGCCCAAAATCAAAGTACCCAGAATGCCGCCGCCCCGGGCGGCAGGGTCAACTGTTTTCGCGATCGCACCTGCCAGTAAACCTAAAATGATCCATGCCAGTAAGTTCACGATTGATTATCCTCTCTGCAAAAAATGATCAATTACTTGAGAAAGATAGCATATGCAATAATGATATTTCTTTCATAAACTAATTCTTTTTACTTTTAGACATGAAAGGAAAACCAGGGAAGGTCGATGGAACTAGTAACAAAGTATTTCAATGTGTTAATGGCACTACTAGCCATCATCAATCCCATTTCGGTGGCCCCCTTCTTTCTGGTGTTAACCCATCATCAACCCCCGCTACAGCGAAATAAAACCGCCAGAATTGCAGCGATCGCTGTTGGCATTAACCTGATTGTTTGCTTTTTTATCGGTGCAGCGATTCTCAAGTTATTTGGGATTCAGATCGCCTCCTTTCGGGTGGCCGGGGGGTTGCTACTTTTGTTTATGGGGCTTGATTCGGCCCAGGGCAAAATCAAGCCGCCAACGCCGGCCCCTCACGATGACGTAGATGAAACCTCGATCGCGGTTGTCCCTCTGGCGATTCCCATGACGACGGGAGCAGGAACCATCAGTGCGGTAATTGTCTACGCTGCCGCCAATCGAGCGATTATCGATTTTGTTGCCATGTTTGTAATGGCCGTCTTGATTGCAGCGATTGTCTACCTCACCTACCGGGCCTCTCCCTGGTTAGCCCGACATATGGGCAAAACCGGAATGAATATTGCCTCTCGCCTCAGTGGGCTGATTTTGGCTTCTCTAGGGATTCAATTCATTGTGTTGGGCGTTGCTGACCTGTTACAGCCGATATCGACCCAATAAGGCAGGCGATCGCAGTCGCATCGCCTGTAGACCTTATCTGTAGACCTTATAACTTAACGGCAAACCCCATTATAAGTTTTACCATTGTGGGTCAATGTCGACGAGCAGCGTTCGATCGTAATGGGTTCATTGAGAGCCTCTCTAAAGTAATAGAACAATGAAGGTAATGGAACAATCAGGCGGGATGAATTTGTTTCAGTAAACGGAAGGAGACCGCAATCCCCAGTACTCCTGCAATGATTAAAAACAAGCAGGCTTGCACCACAAATACATCCAGGGGGTCAACCAGACGGCCAGCATCAGCAACCGCAATGCCAGCGGGCATTGTTAAGGTCTTGATCATCAAGCTACCCACAACGGTTTGAGCCGCAATTAATGTAAGAGTGAGACTAATCAGGTTAATGGTTACGCCCTTTTCTAAAGACTGGCTGATCTCGGCGCGACTGTGATGACGACTTGGATTGGAAGAAAGGAGATCTCTGGAAAGTTTGATGTACCGCCAAATCCAGAAAATGGCGTAACCTAGCATTATTAAGCTGCCAAGAGTTGGCAACAGGCGGAAGAGCGATCGAAAGTTGATATTAAAGCTAGGGTCAGCGATCGCGAACAACAAAATCACTGCACTAACAAAAAATAACACCACCTGAGCCCAAAAGCCGATCCAGCCAAACCTGCGTAGTGCCTCTGCCGCATGTTTGGCATCTAAAGAACTAGGGGATCTAGCCATGATGTGCTTACCTTTGAACAGCTTACGTCTTCGTTATTATGCAATGTCAACCATTGTTTATAACCATTTCAATGTTTACCTGATTTCTCCATTGACTTAAAATCAAGCCCAACAAAGAGTTTAAGCCCCTTGTCGGACGGGTTATGACTATGCTCTAACTAGGTGCCCGTAAACAAGCCCTGACCACCCCAAAATCCATAACCAAGGAGCGCCTCTCATCTTATCCCTGAAAAGTTAAAAACTGGTTCACTGAAATGATAAATAAGGCCAGAGGCTGGATGGTTGAAATGTTCAGCGTGATTGACTGGCCTTTCAGTCAAGGGCAGTTTAGAGCTACAGTTAATCTTTGTTTCAATTTGTTTCAATCCGTAAGCATGAAGATCCTGCTGGCTGACTCCAATCAACGATCGCTAACCAGACTAAAAACTGAGTTAAGCCAACATCACTTTGTCGTGGATACAGCCACTGATGGTGAGACAGCTTGGGGGCTGACCCAATCTTTTACCTACGACCTGATTTTGCTAAACGCTGTATTACCCAAGCTAGATGGTATTGGGTTTTGTCATCGGCTCCGAGCCAGTGGCAGTTTAGTGCTGGTTATGCTGATGGTAGAAGCGGGCGATCGCAGCACGGTGATTCGGGGTTTAGACAGTGGCGCTGATGACTGTTTAATCAACCCCATCGATCAGCAAGAATTGCTGGCACGAATGCGTTGTTTAAACCGCCGGAGTCTAAGTAAGATTCATTCCACTTTAAGTTGGGGGCCAGTCAGCCTTGATTTCATTTCTCGTCAGGTTATCTGTAACGCTCAAATCGTCCCGGTCACCCGTAAAGAATATCAAATACTAGAATTATTGTTGCGCTCTCCCCGGCAGTTGTTTACCCGCAGCGAAATAACAGACCGTCTTTACACTCTAGATGATCAGTTACCGATGGAGAGAACCATCAAAACCCATATTCACTCGATTCGGCGTAAATTAGAAAAAGTTGGAGCAATCGACTTTATTCAAACTCAGTATGGCTATGGGTATCGCTTAAATCCTGTCTTTTCTACCTTGCCAGAACGACCTGCTAACTCCGATCAAGACATTAATCAAGAGATTAATCAAGACGTTGATCCAATTACCTGGAATACCTGGCATCAATTGATGACAACCAATGCTCAACTGCGGCAGGAGATTGAAGAACGTCATCGAGTAGAAACAGAATTGCGCCGATCGGAAAGCCTACTTCGCAATGCTCAGCAGGCTGCCAAAATGGGGGCCTGGGAATTTGATGTGGCAACGATGACAACGTTCTGGACAGAGGAGCTTTACCACATTCATGGTCTTGACCCTACCCTACCCGCTCCTTCAAATCAGGAAATCATCAACCTAATTCATCCGGATGATCATCAACTCCATCAAGACCAAATCGTGAAGCCAGCGTTACAAGGAGCGTTTTTTAACGTTAACCTTCGTATCATTCGTCAGGATGGCGAAATCCGCTATATCAATGCCCGTGGTGGCCCAGTTTTTGACTCGCAGGGCAGACTCATTAAGCTCACAGGCACAACCTTTGACATTACCGGTTGAGAGGCGGGAAGAATGGCAGAGGAGGTGTTTTACCAGGGTAAACCGGGGCAGATTGAACTGGAAGATTTGCTGAGTCAGCGACAACAGTTTACCCCAGCGATGGAGCGGGAATCAGAACAGATGCAGGCAATTCGGAATTTGGCTACCTATGGGAGACCTGCTTCAGGAACCGATGTCTCACCGTTTGCCTATCCTGATCAAACGCTATTTGGGTCAACTGCCTGAATCGAAGGATTCCTAAACCTGACTAGAATTGAAGGGTATGCGATTGGAGGCTGGATCGATGCCCTCACCGATGCCTGGAATGGATCCCTATCTGGAACACCCCAGTTCCTGGCCTAACTTTCACCATCGACTGATTACGGCGATCGCGATCAGCTTGGGGCCCCAACTCCGCCCCAAGTATCGTGTGGTGGTCGAGGAAGCCATTTACCAAACGGAGGGAGCCGCTTCTGTCTTAGTCGGGATACCGGATGTGGCGGTACAGCAAGCGACTCCCTATTCAAGGGTCGCTTTGCCAGAAGCCAATCAGTCACAATCCAACCCTAGTGGAGTCTTGGCACAACCGATTTTAGTGGATTTGCCCACGCCTGCGGTGGTGCGCCAAGGGTATCTGGAAATTCGGGAGGTATTGACGAGCGAAGTGGTGACGGTAGTTGAGGTCTTATCTCCAGTCAATAAACGACCCGGTGAAGGACGGCGTAGCTATGAAGCCAAACGGCAAACCATTTTGGCCAGTGCAACGAATTTGGTCGAGATCGATTTGTTACGGCAGTGGCCTCCGATTCTCTCCTTGCCAGATTCGCTGCAAACTCATTATCGGATTTTGGTCAGCGCCAGTACCCATCGCCCTCAGGCAAGCTTGTATGCGTTCAATGTGCAGGATCCGATTCCCGCGTTTCCCTTACCTTTGCGGGACACCGAGGTCGAACCCATTGTGAATCTGCAAGGGTTGCTGGCAGACCTCTATGACCAGTCGGGGTACGATTTGGTGATCGATTATCGTGAAGATCCCGTTCCTCCGCTCAGTCAAAAAGATGCACAATGGCTAGCCACATGGTTCAAGCAACAGGGGTTGCGTTGAGGAGGAAGACACTGGCACTCCGATGTTTGAGTACGCGCCACACCACAGGCAAAGCCCGTCCTCGGTAGACCACGCATAGCCGCACCAGACAGTGTTCATTCCAGAACAGCGAGGTATCAAGGGCCAGAAAAATATCTTTGTTTTGCCAACCGGCTAGAGCGGCTTGAATTATTTGTCAGTCAACCAGCATTACCGGTTAAGAGGCGGGAAGAACGGCAGAGGAGGGGCACCCCCGTAGGCTTGCTCTAGCATCTGAGGTGTGAGTGACTGTACCAGATTGAGTTGCAGGGGCGGCTGCTGAATGGAGAAGGAATAGCCCGCATTGAGATAACGGCGATAACCAGCCTCCCCAATGTAAGTTTGCATAAACACGATCGCCAGTGCTTGTATGTATTGGCGGGCCAGGATGGGATCAGGGCCACTCAACACTGAGGCGAAGGAGTTTGATAGGGGGTTTTCATCTCCACCTGTCGCATCGGCTGCGGTGTGACCAGCAGGAATGATCACAGTGAGGAACTTATCTGGTATTTTGAGCCAAAAGAATGGGTTGACCTGTTCAATCACCAGAGGCGCAATGATATCAGCACTGCCACCAACCAGCATGGTTGGCACCTTGAGTGTGCCCATACCTTCTGGCCCAAACACAACGCTGGCTACCGGATTGAGGGCAAGACTGGCTTTAATCCGGGCATCTCCAAGAAAACGGGTATCAAAGTTTTTGGGTAAGGCTTCATTTAGACATTGAAAGCTATAGGAGAGATCCAGCCGCACCCGCATGGGATCGGTACAGGCTAAATGAATTCGCGCCAAATTTAGGGTTGCTCCGGCAGAAATCAGCGCGGTGTAGCCGCCAAAGGAATGTCCCATGACCCCGATGCGAGACAGATCTAGCCGACCGGCCAAGTCTGTTTGCGATCGGGTTTCCAAGTAGTCGATCACTTGCTTGATATCTAGGGGACGCTCCACAAAAGAATTTAAGCGAACGTAGTGGCTAGATAGCCCAGTAATCAACGCCCGTGCCTGTTGCGCCCCACTGCCCAAATGTTCTGGAATGGCGACTGCAAACCCATGGGAGGCTAGGTGAGTTCCCAGATAGGCAAAGGCTGCCGGCGAAGAACCCAAACCATGGGAAATCAACACAATGGGGGCGGGCCTGGGCATACCTTCTGGCAGATAAAGGTCTACGTAATATCTGCGCTCTCTGGGCGCTCCTGCCACGGAGTGGCTCATGCGTTGCAGGTAAACGGTGCTTTTGCTGAACTTAAAAGGGCCAGGTTTAATCGGGTCAGGTAGGCCAAAAAAGTCAGCGGGGGCTGATGCGGCTTCCTGTTGGGCTTGTTTTGTAATGGCTTTGACGGTGGTATCGGTGTAGCCAACCAGGGTGGTTAACGATCGCTGCAGTTGCAGTAATTTTTCAATGTTGATGTAGATGCCGTTTGCAGGAAAAGCTTGCATCACATCAATCAGCGTAAACCCCGCTGGATTGGCTGCCGCCTGAATCAGAGCGGCTCGAATCGCATAAAACCCGTTCGTCCCAGCATCAGCCCGCAGGATGCTACCGACCTGCTCCAAAGCAGCTTCCCCTAAGGGGGCATAGGTTAATTGGGAGACAACAACAGGGCTTATCTTAAACCGATGCTGTAATAACTGCCGCAATTCTTCCATCCTGGCTTTGCCAATAAAGCCAGAATAGAATTTCAGATCTGAGTCGATGCTGCCGGTTTTAGCAAAGCCCGCAAGGGATTGAATAGAGACAGATTGTTCCAGCAAGCCTGCCCGTAGGACGATCTGTTCAGCAGCGGCAACCCGTCTGGGAAATGCTCCTATCGTCGTTCCCAGGCAAGCCAAAACAAGCAAGGGCAGATATCTAGAGAATCGAGTCATAATAACCTGACATTGAGACAGTATCAGTTGAATACTGATTGGGTTGATATTAACGCTGGTCAAGCTTCAGCAAGTAATCTGCCACAGCCTGATAAGCAGGTAGCGTCGTCGGATCGTTTGCCGCATTCCCTGCTACCGGGTAGGAAGCAAAGCGAGCGATTACCATATCCGCTTTGGGATCAATATAAAGTGATTGACCATGCACCCCTCTGGCCATGAAAGCGCTATGCTCATTGTGGGTAACCCACCACATGCTGCGATAACTCCAGCCCTTGAGTAAAGTATAGCCAGCATCTGCAAAAGCCCGGCGATCGCCGCCTTTACGAATCGTCTGAATGACAGATTCAGGCACAACCCGTTGCCCGGCAAAAACGCCGTTATTGAGCATCATTTGCCCAAAGCGCGCCATATCCCGTAAACCGGCATTGAGCCCCCCCCCTGCAAAAGGAGTGCCGATCGAATCTACGGTAAAGTAAGCATCGATATCAGCACCAATCTTACTCCAAATCTTCTCAGAGAGAACCTGTGTCAAAGGTTGACCTGTGACACGGGCAATTAACCAACCAAGAACATCTGTATTGACCGTTTTATAGCCAAAACTCTGACCATGCTTGCCTTGTTTTTGCACAATTTGAAGAAATTCAAAGTAAGTGCCAGGGCCTGTATACCCTTCTGGCTTGGGCAGGGGATTCCCTGCTGCGGCATGCTGCCAGATTTCAGCCCGTGGGTCAGCATAATCTTCACTAAAGCTGAGGCCGGTAGTCATGTCCAGCACCTGACGCACGGTTGCATCCCCAAAGGCACTCTTGGCCAGTTCAGGAATGTAATGCTTGACAAGCTGATCTTCGTCAAGTTTATTTTCTGCAACCAACATTTCTCCCAGCAGCCCCACAAAAGATTTAGTGAGCGACATGGCGGCATGGCGGTTGATGGGCGTGAGACAGCCAGAAAACTTCTCGTAAACAATCTTGCCGTGGTGCAACACCAGAATGCCATCGGTGAAATTGGCTGCCAAGGACTGTTGCCAGGTCATCGGCTGGGTCGCCCCCCAGGGCGTAAACGCGACCTTGTCAATCTCTGGCAATTCCTTTTGCTCAAACGGTAGCGTTAGGGATAGCCCACGACTCACTGCTTTGGTGGGCATAAGCTGCTGAAAATGGCAGACACTCCAGCGCATTTGCGGAAACTCAAAGTAGCTACCGTCTGTAAAGCGGATAATTTTGTCGGGTGGGGGGGGCGCCCCCTGCATCCAACCCAAGAGGTTGGGATCAGAATTTTCTGCGGTCCAAACCACTTTACCGGGTTCTGGAGTCGGCTCTTTTGCGATCGCTTGATTGGATACATCCATGCCGATTACAAGTAGACAGGCACCTAAGCAAAACGTGAATAGGGTTCGCTTCAGTTTGATGTTGAAATTAAACACTTCCCAACAATTGACTTTTAATAAACCACTCCAGAAATACCATAAACCGGGGCGTATATTTTAAGGCGGGAAGCCTTACGGGGAAACAATTCCAGCCCACAATGGTTTCAACCATCCCTGGAGGTAAATTTATCCCGCCTTAAGTTAGAAGCCGGGTTAGCCATCTTCCAGCAGGTGACTGGGATCAACACGGTGATTTACTACGCCCCCACGATCCTAGAGTTTTCCGGCATTAAATCCGCTGCTGTATCTATTCTGGGTACCACTGGGATCGGTGTAATCAACGTGCTGTTTACCATTGCAGGGGCCTGGCTGGTAGATCGGGCCGGTCGTCGTCCATTGCTGCTGATTAGTTTGAGTGGTATGGCCGTTTCCCTGGGGCTGTTGGCCCTGGCCTTCCAGTTGCCCCAATTTGCCTCGTCTCTGGGGATGGCCGTCGTCGTAATCTTGATGCTCTATGTGGCCTCCTTTGCGATCGGATTAGGGCCTGTTTTTTGGCTATTGATTTCTGAAATCTACCCTCTGAATGTACGATCGAAGGCCATGAGTGTGGCTACTGTTGCTAATTGGGGGGCTAATCTGATTGTAGCCGTCACCTTCCTTTCCATCGTGCAGGCGTTGGGCCGTCCCGGTGCTTTCTGGCTCTATGCGGTGCTGACACTGGCCTCTGTAGTCTTTACCTATAAGCTCATCCCTGAGACCAAAGACCGCACTCTGGAGCAGATTCAAGAGGAAATGAAAAATCACCGGGTTAAATAAGTAGCTAGAATGACAATTTCCTTTGGGCGTGAAATCTGTGGAGACCTGGAGCAGTCCCAACAACGGGAGTGGCTGGTTACGAATGGGATTGGCGGTTATGCGTCGGGGACGATCGCGGGGTTGGTGACTCGCGGCTATCATGGCCTGCTGGTCGCTGCCCTCAAGCCTCCCCTAGAACGGACTCTGTTGGTCACCAAGTTAGATGAAGCAGGGCGATATGGCCTCGATTCTCTGGCTCTGGCGACTAACCGCTGGGGCAGTGGTGCTGTCGATCCCAAAGGCTTCTGTTATATCGAACAGTTTTATCTAGATGGCGCGGTGCCCGTCTGGCAATATGCCTTTGCCGATGCCCTGCTGGAAAAACGGGTGTGGATGGAACCGGGAGCGAATACCACCTATGTCCGCTATACCCTATTACGGGGCAGTTTCCCCCTGACGCTGACCTTAAAAGCGCTGGTCAACTACCGTGGCTATCACAGCCGCACCCAGGCTGGCAACTGGCGGATGGGTGTTGAGGCGATTGAACACGGAGCTAAAGTCACTGCTTTTGCAGGGGCACAGCCTGTTTACCTACTGTCCGATCGCTGCGCAGCCACCCTTACCAACCAATGGTATCGCGGCTTTGAGCTGGCAGGGGAGCGAGAACGGGGGTTGGATGATCTGGATGACAATCTCTATGCCGCCAGCTTTTCTGCCAGCCTGCAGGGGGGTGAATCTTTGACCTGGGTTGCCAGTACGGCATCCCATCCCAGTCTGGATGGTGGAGCGGCCCTCCAGCGTTGCCAGGCTCACAGTCAACAAGTTTTGCAAGACTGGGACAACGCTAATCCAACCGCAAAACCTCCGGATTGGATCACCCAACTGGTGCTGGCAGCGGATCAATTTGTGGTCGATCGCCCCCTCCCCGACCATCCTGAAGGCAAGACCATTATTGCTGGCTATCACTGGTTTGCTGACTGGGGCCGGGATACGATGATCAGCCTGCCGGGATTGACCCTAGCTACGGGACGATCGGCAATTGCCAGAGAAATTCTCAGTACCTTTGCCAGGTATATCAGCAAAGGCATGTTACCAAACCGCTTCCCTGATGATGGCAATCCTCTCACCGACGGTGATTACAATACGGTAGATGCCACCCTCTGGTATATCGAAGCCATTCGTCAATACGTTGCCTCTACTGGAGATCAATCGTTTCTGGCCCAACTCTTTCCGGTGCTACAAGAAATTATCGAGTGGCACCAAAAAGGCACTCGTTACAATATTCATCTCGATAGCAGCGATGGGCTGCTATATGCAGGGGAGCCTGGTGTGCAACTGACCTGGATGGATGCGAAGGTCGGCGATTGGGTGGTTACACCCCGGATTGGGAAACCGATTGAAATCAGCGCCCTCTGGTATACGGCCCTGCGATCGATGGCAGATTTTGCTCAGCGATTGGGTAAACCCGCAGTAGATTATCAACAGATGGCGGAAGTTACAAAACAAGGATTCCAGCGGTTTTGGAGTCACGCTGACGGCTATTGCTTCGATGTGTTAGATAGCCCCATTGGTAATGATGCTTCCCTGCGGCCCAATCAACTCTTTCCTATTTCCCTGTGTTTTTCTGCTGGTTATCCTGCTTTGTTAACGTTAAATCAGCAAAAGCAGGTGCTAACCGTGTGCGCCCAACAGTTACTCACTTCCCACGGTCTCCGCAGTCTGTCTGCCAATGATCCCCGCTATAGAGGCTTTTATGGCGGCGATCAGACCCATCGAGATGGCGCTTACCATCAGGGCACCGTTTGGGGTTGGCTCCTGGGTGTCTTTGCCATTGCCCACTATGCTGTCTATCAAGATCGAGCCCTGACCAATCAGTTTCTCCATCCCATCTCCCATCACCTGCAAACGGCGGGTCTGGGAACCGTTAGCGAGATCTTTAACGGCGATCGACCATTTCAGCCCAAGGGCTGTATTGCCCAGGCTTGGTCGGTCGGGGAACTGCTGCGAGCCTGGTGTGTGATTAATCATCCTTAAACCTCTCTTTTATGGATAGCCCCAGTCAACCAACTAACAAGCCGACTATGCTTGCCCCGCTGCACAAGTTTACTGAATCCAAACGTTTTCTGGAGTCGGCCCAAAAACTCAATCCGGTGCTGCTCTGGGCGGCGATCGCAGGGCTGTTGACAGGGTTGATCGGGGGCGCTTTTCGGCTCCTGGTTTCTTACACCCTGAATCATCGGGTGCAGTGGATTGACGCCCTCAAAGGGCTACCCTGGGTAGCCGCCATAATTTCAATTTTCCTGTCGGGGGTGATGGTCTATCTAGGGTTCTGGCTGATGCGACGCTATGCCCCCGACACTTCTGGCAGCGGCATTCCCCAGATTGAGGGCATGTTAGAAGGCTACTTTCCCCTGGTGTGGCAGCGAGTGCTGCCGATCAAGTTTCTCAGCGGGATCCTTTTGCTGGGAGGCGGTATGGTGTTGGGGCGGGAAGGCCCCACCATCCAGATGGGGGGCAGCATTGGCAAGATGGTGGCCGACTGGTTTCGCGCTTCTAAGGAGCAAACCAGAGTGTTAGTGGCGGCCAGTGCGGGAGCGGGCCTGGCCACCGCCTTTAATGCGCCTCTGGCGGGCATTCTGTTTGTGTTTGAAGAGATGCGCCCAACCTTTCAAAACTCGGTGAGCGCCTATCGGGCAGTCACCCTGGCCTGCATTACTGCCACGATCGGGCTACAGATTTTGTTGGGGAATGGCCCCACCCTGAAACTGACAACATTCCAGGTTCCTTCTCTCTCTTCATTGTGGCTGTTTGCCTTAGTCGGCATTGCCTGCGGTGTGATTGGTTATTATTTCAATCTGTTTCTGGTCAAGTGCTTAGACTTTTTTGCCAACCTGCGGGGCATCCACTATACGCTGACGGGGCTTTATGTGGGTGCCTTTGTTGGCTTGATGAGCTGGCTCTACACTCAGACAACGGGGGGTGGAGAGGAGATGATCATCTGGTCGTTTGACAATGTGGAGTCTAGCAGTGCGCTGTTGTTGCTGTTTTTCATCCGATTTGGCATGACCATCCTCTGTTATGGTTCTGGTGCCCCCGGTGGCATTTTTGCCCTCCTGCTGTCAATGGCTACTCTGTTTTGCCTGGGGATTGCCCGTCAGACTAACCTATGGTTTCCTGAAGTTTTACCCCAGCCGGAGGTGTTGACGATCGCGGGGATGGGGGCACTGGTGGCTGCCACGGTGAGAGCACCGTTGACGGCTATTCTGCTGACGATCGAAATTACTGCCAATTACCTCTTAATTCTACCGATTCTCGTTAGTTGCCTGATGGCCACCATGACAGCCCACCGATTGGGTGGAAGACCTGTTTACACGGTCTTGTTGGAGCGGCGATTAGCGAATATGGGACATCCCAAACCACCTGCTGATGGCGACCAGCCTTTAAGGCTGGTTTGACTAAGCTGTCATACATTTAAATTGCATTAACGGCTTCGCCCTTGCCTTTCAGCTTTCGCCCCCACTTTATGATCAAATTTCCTTCATTTAGCAATCTATTCAGTAGCTCTTCCAACTCTTCGATCCCATATTCCGCACTTTAAGTATCACACTCAGATATTTAAGCTTGAAAGCCTGTTCTGATAAGGGATACACGTTTTTTAGTCCACGCGAACTATTGATCCGTAATTGAGAACGACCAGGGCTTATTGAGATAATCATCTGGTCAGAGCTTCTGCAAGTCCCATTGTTTGGTTGAAATATTCGATGTGCCAGTTGGAAGGGCGGAATGTCGGATAGAAGCATTGTTTGAAGAATAGAGCTTTTACAGCACTTTGCGCTTGAATAAGCCACAGAATCCTGAAGCGAAATGGCGAGATCACAGGCTGGGGCGATCGCAGGATTGCCCCAGGTGCAGAGTGGGCCAGTGAAATCGATCAGTGGATGGAGGCAGCCCAGGTCGTTCTGCGGGTGGTCAGCGCCGATTTTATTGCGTCGGACTA
>JBJTUO010000139.1:0-25098 GCA_046080785.1 Leptolyngbyaceae cyanobacterium
GGGTTTCGGCTCCGCTCAACACCAATCTACGTCAAAACTTTTATCAGTCAATCAGCTTTCATACAAGTTACTGCCTAAGCAATTTAGAACTCATATAATATTTCTTGTATAAAAAATTAACATGGACTGACAAGAACAATAGAGCAAAACTATCCAGATGGATGAAACGGACGCATGGCAGCGGTAATATTTACGGATAGAGAAATGCAAAGGGCTTGGCAAGCTAATTTACAAGCTTCAATCAACTCGACACCAAGTAATGCCCACAGGTTACTTCTGTTTTATGCAATTGAATGTGGCTTGAAGGCAGTTTTGATGAAGAGAAGAGCCATGACTTGTACAAATCATTGTAGAGAGTTCACTGAAGTTCAACATGATATCAATAAACTTCTCGATATATTAAGTGCTGGACAAGCTTTAAAATTGCCGAGTCAATTTAATATGTCCCCCGTCAATTATAGAGGTTCAAAGTATGATAGAAGATTAAGTCCTGGCAAAATTAATCAAATGTGGCGCTATGGTGGAAAAGTCATAGAAAAATTAGATGATAGTGGCATGACAAGCAGGTTTACAGATGAAGATATCGAGCAGCATTTAATCAAGATATCACAGTGGATTGAAGGAGAACTAAGACGATGAGAGCATTGAGGTTTTTAACTTGGCTCGATGTTAGAAGGCTTATCCGAAAGCAAACTAATTATGGTAGTCAGTTACCAGATGGTATTACTAGAATTGATTGTTTTTCGGATGCCCTTGAGATCGTCCTCGTTAACATTGATCAGCAAAAAGTAGCAGAATCTATTTTAGAAGAATGGTTCGGTGATTGGTATCAAAAAGAACGCTCTATTATTCAACTTGATCTTGGCAATACATTCCTTCCAGTAGAATTTTCAGTAGATGGCTTAGATTTAAATAATACAGTTTCTGTTCGTCCTTTTTGGGAAGAAATAGCTTATATTGAAAATATATCCGAAGAAGGAGTAAGTTCATCTACGAACCTACATCTGCCAAAGCCCTATTTTATTTCACCTCATCTAATTGCTTTCTACTCTTTTAAGGGGGGAGTTGGAAGAACAATACATTTAGCTGCATATCTTTTTGCACTATTGGAGTGCTCTAAAGAACTCGAAGAACCAATAAAAGTACTAGTTATTGATGCAGACTTGGAAGCCCCTGGATTAACTTATTGGGATAGGGTAGAGAAACAGCAACCAGCAGTATCTTTTATTGATTTTTTAGAGACTTATCACTACTCTTCATTACCAATTGAACAAATGCTGAGTCTGTTTGCAAGAGAAATAGAAAAATCGCCTAAGCATGAGGGGCGATCAACCTTTTATTTTTTACCTGCTTGCTTAAATGATGAACAGTTGCTGGATACGCCAGTCTTACCGGAACATCTGGCTCGTAGTTCTGAAGGTGAATGGAGTGTTGGTAATGCTATTTACAAATTGGGGCAGGTATTAGGAGTTGACTATGTGCTAGTTGATCTTCGTGCAGGGCTTAGTGAAATTTCTAGTCCACTAATTTTCGATCCAAGAATTCAGCGTTTTTTTGTTACTACAGCTACAGAACAATCTGTAGCTGGTCTAAGCCTTGTTTTAGAGCAAATAAGTCGAATCGCACCTTCTGATACTGATGTCGATAGTGGAAATTATTATGATCCATCTGTTATTGTTACTTTTCTAACTCCTGAACTCAAGTCTCTCCCTATGTTTGAGAATGCTTTAGTAAAATTTAGAACTTCTTATGTTCAATCTACCCGTTCAGATGAAGATAGCATTTATTCTAAGCGTCTGGGAATTGAGGAAACTGACTTTGCCCAAGAACTTCTTTACGTCAATAATTGGGAGGAAGCTCGTCTAAAATTATTTTCTACTTCAGTCATGAAAGTTGCCAGAGAGTGGGCAGAGTCTAGATTAAAGTCTTTAATTGAAATTGAAAAATCAGAACTTGTTAGTAGCAATAAAGATATAGGAGATCTGCTTGAAGAAGTCCGTCGGTTTAGAAATATATGCCAACAATATGAATTTGCAGAAAGTGGAGAAGGAGAGGGCTTATTGGTTACGGAGCCACTTAAAAATTTAGCAACTAATTTTCAAGAAGAATTGCCTCGTGTAGTTTCAATTGGTGCTAAGGGAGCAGGTAAAACTTTTATATATGTCCAATTATCGCGCTTTCAATATTGGGAGAAATTTGTTAAGCTTGCACTACGAAGAGAAGATGAAATTGAGTTAAGAACTCATATTTTTCCGCTTCTACAATCGAATACTCTTAGGGATGCAGCGGAAAACGTCATAAGCGAAGCTAGGAATAAAGTTAAAGTCATTCTAGGAGAATCTGTCCCTGAATTTTTACCCTCTGAATGTCAGGATAGGATACGGAGGGAACTCTTAAAAGATACTTCTAACGAATTAGAATGGACAGAATTTTGGTTAAATGAAATTGCTAGGACTTTAGGAATTTTAGATACTAATTTAGTTACCACTCTTTCGGATATAAACAATTTCTTGAAAAATCAGAGAATTCGCATCGTTTTTTTATTTGATGGTCTAGAAGATATTTTTGCAGAAGCACCTTCTAATTTGCAGCAACAAATTGCATTACGAGCACTGATAAATTTGCCTAAAAGATTATCTGAAATAAGGCAGTCTAATCTTGGTTTAATTATTCTTTTGAGACGTGATTTCTTACGCTATGCAATTACACAAAATATAGCTCAATTTGAAAGTCTTTACCGTTCGTATGATTTGTCATGGGATGTAGACTCTTTCCTAAAATTAGTTTATTGGGTATGTAGTCAAGCTAATGTAATAGAGGCTGTTGAAACAGAGATAGACGATTTAAGCCGAGAACAGTTCGTTTCAAAACTTGAGAAGCTATGGGGTGAAAAACTTGGAGGTGTTAATGAAGCGTATACAGCTAGCTGGGTATTTGCTGCATTAACAGACTTTAAAGGTAGATTGCAAGCTAGAGATATTGTTCGTTTACTCTATCATGCTGCTGATATCACTGTGGAAAGACCAAAGGAAATTCAATTTGAAAGATGGTCTGCAAATCGTCTTTTGCCTCCTCAGGCTATCCGTCGTGCGTTAGAACCATGTAGTGAAAAGAAAGTAAAAGAAGCTAAAGAAGAATATCCTGAGTTTAGGAAATGGGTAGATAAAATTGAGGCAGAATATAGTCAAAACCAAAAACGTATCCCCTTTACTGTAGAGGATTTAAACTTGGATCAAGCAACAGTAAGAATGCTGGAAGATATGGGAGTTATTTATGAAGACAGAGGTAAAGATGATGTCGCTCGTTACTATATGCCAGAAATATTTCGCACAGGACTGAAGTTTGCTTTGGAAAAAGGGGCTAGACCCCGTGTGCTAGTGTTGAAACGAAAAGCATTGGGTATTGGTGTGCTTTGATAGATCTAATGCTTTTAGTAAATGGCGTATATTTTAAGGCGGGAAGCCTTACGGGGAAATGACTCTAGCCCACAACGGTTTTGGCCATTCGTGGGGGTGAATTTGTTCCGTCTTAAGTTACAAGCTGGTTTACAGTAGCTCTATCGGAAGTACGCTCTTTTTCCTACGGGTAGGTATTAGCCGAGCTTGAGAACTTAAAGGCTTAGAGTACGAGGTTCTAGAAGATGTCTCAACTTCTCGATGCATCCACTCAAGGGCTTTTTGGATTGCTTCATCTCTGGTGTGGCCGACTGCTGTTGTCTCCAAACCTTTATGGGTGATACTTGCCTGAAACAAACCATTCACGATCGGTTTGACGGTTAACTCCATTTGATCCAGGCTTATCTGTTCCTGGAGCGGGTTTGAGGGTGAATTAGAAAGGCTAACAGATAAGGCTGCTTGAGTTGCAGCATATTCAGAGGTTATCCCCACAAAAGAATTGGAGATTTGTTGGGGCATATCATTCTGGACGCCCTCAGGCAGGGTTGCTTTTGTCTGCCAGCGAATCTCACTTTGAAAAATTACTAAATCAATTAAATAATTACAATTGTCACATTTGACTGAGGTTACATTTCTCATGACTGGATGTTGCTCGTGGCAACTTGGACAAGTAATGGCACCATCGCTAATTGTCAACATCAGTTTGTTTAAAGCAGTTTTCTGCTCAGATGTCAGTGTTTCACCCTGTCGCGTTGCTTTGAGTTTGGCACGAGTCAAATTACGGCTAAAGTAATCTTTTGGAATTGGGATTAACTCTTCCCGAATTTGACCCAGTACAAAATTAGTTTGACTCACGGCCTGTTGGAACTGGAACAAAACCTCGATAGACGGATCTTTATCGATCGCCTGCATCAGTAATATGAGACTGCTCTGTAGTCTAATAACTAGGTAAAGGGCATCTTTTTCTAGTTCAGACTCCGCTAACTTGTGTTGGAGGTCGTTGATTTGCTCTTTGCTGGCGTCAGAAAGTTTAATGTATCGCTTCTCTAAAGCATCACGACTGTTAATTAAGTCGGCATTGACCTGGTTAAAGTGTTTTGCCATTTGTCGGTCTTTTTCTCCAGCCGCATGACTTGCGATCGCTCCGGCTGCAAAACCAACAGCGGCAACTAGGCCTCCAATCATTACGGGTAGCATGGGTCGCTCCTATGACATGGTAGTAGGGGGAAGCAGATGGGAATTTGCAGCTTCAATTTCAGTTGCAGGTAAGGACGCCTTAGATCAAATCTCTTTAAAGGAGCATATTATCTGACCCCTCCCAACCTCCCCTTGGTAAGGGGAGGTGCCGCAGGCGGTGGGGTGAATTTTATGCAACATCACATTGAATTGGTATTAGAGACAGCAGATTTGATTTGAAGCGTTTCCATATACCGCTTAAATGCCCCTTCTACTCCGGGTTCCCGTGGGCGGTCTAGAATTTCTGCTGTGGTTGCCCGTGCTGCTGCAAGAAAGGTCATCATCTTGTTATGTTCCTCAATCAGACCGGTTTCTACCTGCTCTAAATATTGCCGTTGATCTTGAGTGATAGATTCGTAGTAGCTTCGGACTTGGGCTTGATGGTCATCCAAAATTTTGAAGAACTGATGAATCATTCCAGCTCCTCCAGCCGCTAACAGAGCAGGAGAAATCGCTGTAAGACCCATTGCGATCGGAGGGCAAGCCACAGCTACAGTTGTCACCGTGAAGGCAGAAACAGCCCCAACGCCAGCTCCGATCTCGGCCTCTTTGACTGTTTCTAAAGCCGCGGTCTCAGCAGAAATTTCTCCCCGGATGACTCTCAGAGAATTCTTCAGTAGAGAAAATGGAACCGTGGTAATTACACCGATCGCTGCACCTTTTGGGGCTGCTTCAATTCCTGCTTTGACAGCCCCAGTTAAATTCTCAAATTGCGCTTTAATATCAAGCTGTGCTTGCTCCTGTTGGCTCATCGGGCGATCGCCACGGGCACGATTCGCTGACTTATCTTCCCATTTAATATTGCCAGGATGACTGGAGCCACCTTTGCTATGGGGCTGAATATGGCTTGCATCCTTGTTTGATAAATACTCTTTGACGTTTTTCGCAGCAGATTGACCATCCACTCCTGCTCGTTGGGATGGCGGAATTTTATCGATTAACTGTTGCGCTTCAACAGGTGTTCGTCCCGCCCCTTGTCGTATACCTCCCCTAAAAAGGTGATTGACTTTCTCAGGAGTAAATTGTTGGATGTCTTCTAGCCGTACATGGTGAACTTTTACTCCAGCGGCAGCAGTTACCGCTGAGTTTTGTTGGGATTCTTTTCTCATGCGATGTTTTTGGGGTATAAAATCTAGCTGCTAATTAAATATCTTTCAACTTGGTTCATTAATTTCCTGATGCCATCCCTGATGTTTATGAAATCTTCAATTTAAAATAAGGAGCTGCCTCTGCCCTTTGTGGCTAGGCTTAATACCCATAATTCCCATTTTTGGGGATGAACTAACAGTTTACGGGACGCTCAGTTTCTAAACGGGCTTTTCAATTTCTCACTCAGAAGAACCAATGTCATACGGTCACGAGAAGCACTTTGAGAGTTTGCCGAATTTCCCTCCTCGTTGAGAAAATTCATTGAATGGAAGCTCATCTGCTATTATGCGAAAAGACTTACTTCAAATTAAAGCTCTTCACTCGTTGAGGAACCCAACTCAATGAAAACTTCTCGAAAAGATCGGCCTTAACTATCTTCCTTTTTTAGGCTTGAAACAAATTCCTTCCAAGGGAACATCACTTTTGACTAAACAAACCAACCACACGAAATGGCCCACCCGCCCGCAGCAATGCCCTTTGATCATGAACAAATCCGAATCGATCTCCTGCGCGAGCGTGCATTCAACCTGCGTTGGGCATCTGTTGATCCCGGTGTTATTCCACTGACCGCTGCTGATCCTGATTTTCCCTGTGCGCCTGAAATTGCTGATGCGATCGCGCGCTACGCCCGCGGCCGCTATTTGTCCTATGCTCCGGCTGAAGGATTGAGTTTTTTCCGTGAGGCTATATCTGCCTATTACCACGAAAACAGAGCAGTACCATACGATGCTGCCCATTGCATCGCATGTGACAGCGCAGCTTTCGGTATTTATGCAGTTTGTAAAGCTTATCTACAGCCCGGAGAGGAGGCCATCGTCTTCAATCCGGTTGATTTTCTGTTTAAACATTGTGTTGAGCGGGTTGGCGCACACGCTCGTCTATTTGAAGTGCCGTTGGATCTGTATCAAACAGTCAATTGGCAACCATTAGAGGATATGATTCAGCCTGCTACCAAATTGATTTGCTTGTGTAACCCGCTGAATCCAACTGGAAAGGTGTTTTCCAAAGACGAGCTCATGGGTTTGGCGGCGATCGCTGAAAAACATAATGTGATGATTCTTTCCGATGAAATCTGGAGTGATATTGTTTTTGCCCCCTATCGGTATCTCAGCATCGCTTCAATTCCCGAAGCAGCCGAGCGTACAATTATCGTAACCGGTTTTAGTAAATCTTATGGACTGGCCGGGCTGCGGGCAGGAGCAATACTCACACCAAGTGCGGAGCATTTTAATCGCGTGTTAGAAGCAAGCGGGCATCAATCGACCGTTCATGGTTGCAATGTCTTGGCTCAAGTAGCTGCAACCGCTGCTTTGCAGGAAGCGCAATATTGGTTGTATGGTTTCGTGTCGCATTTGCATCGCATGCGTGACATAACGGTTGAAGCACTCAACCAAATGCCCGGTATCACCTGCATGTCACCACAGGGTTGTTATGTGGCATTTGCTAATGTGAAGGGTACGGGATTTTCAGCCGAACAAATCCAAGAACAATGGCTGCGCGAATCTGGAGTAGCTGTGGTTCCTGGATCACCGCGATGGTTTGGCTCAAAAGCAGAACATCATATCCGCATCAGTTTCGCAACATCTGCGGAAATTCTGCATGAAGCATTTCAACGGATTCAAAATAAGTCTTGGGCATGAAGAAGACAGTAATCATAGGCGGTGGCATGGCAGGCTTGGCTCTGGCTATAGCTATGGGAAAAAAAGGCTATAGGGTGGTCGTTTGTGAGCGTGAAGAATGCGTTCACGGTAACGGATACGGCTTTCTGGTTCATCCTGATGCGATGACTGTGCTTGAAAAAATAATAGGCTCTAACCCTCATCATTTCATGCCCGGACGCACGATTGATCGCCTATTGCTAAAGAATTCGGATGATGTAGTGCTCGAAGATTTATCACTAGAGCGGTGGGTGTGTATGAAGCGCTGCGAGGTCATGCAAGCCTTGGTTTCACAATTGCCTGAGGGTACCATACGATATGGTCGAGGGTTTTCACACTTCATTATTCATGATGATGTGGTGGTTGCCGCGGCATTCACAAATGGTGAAGTGGAATATGGAAATTGGTTTATTGGCGCAGATGGTGCACGATCAACAGTCCGCAAGGCACTCTTTGGTTCTACTGCATATACCCCTGTCATCGTCAAAGAGATTTTGGGAACTATTCTTAATCGCGAATTGTTTGATAGACATCCCCATATGTTTACCAAGTACTTGAGCCGCAATAAAGGTTTGGCTATTGGGCTCATTCCTTGCAATGATTCAGAGTTAATTTGGTTTTTGCAGTTTGATGTGAACCTTTGTAAATCATCATTAGATTCGCAGCAAAGTATTACAGAATTTTGTCGCTCTATTGTGAGCGAGTTCCCGGAAGAAGTTGCACAACTGATGGCGTGCAATTCGGTGGTAGCAAATTACGTATGGCACACAACGGATTTCGAAGTGCTGCCAAAATTCAGTGACCGCAACGTCTTACTGATTGGAGATGCTGCCCATTTAGCCCTTCCGTTTACCAGTGCAGGTGTAACCGATGCATTGTTGGATGTAGATTGTTTTATAACGCTATTAGATAAAGGACACGACTTTGATTCTATTTGTAAAAACATCTATACAGAAAGAGCCCCGCGAGTGAGAAATCATATTTTAGAGGGCAGAGAAATTAGACATAGTTTTCTTTTAGGTTCCGACAAAAGTTTTAAATTGCCTTTAATTCAGCAGTAACTACTCAAACTCCCCAATCGAGGCGGCAGAAGTGGCAGAATTAAAGAAACTGTTGGAGATGTAGGCTATGGTTGCAACCGTAAAAAACCTGACGCTGGAGAAGTTTTTAGACCGTCCAGAGACAAAACCCGCATCGGAATTTATCAATGGAGAAGTGAGCCAGAAGCCCATGCCCCAGGGAGAACACAGCACCCTTCAGTCTGAATTGTGCGATCGCATTAACCAGGTCTCAAAAGCCGCAAAGCTTGCCTACGCCTTTCCAGAACTGCGCTGCACCTTTGGGGGCGCGTCGATTGTGCCGGATGTGGCGGTCTTTCGATGGGGCCGCATTCCCCGCACCGATACCGGCAGGGTCGCCAACCGCTTTAACCTTCATCCTGATTGGGCGATAGAGATTCTTTCCCCTGACCAGAGCCTAACAAAGGTATTGGGCAATTTGCTCCACTGTTCTGAGCACGGCACAGAGCTCGGTTGGCTGCTAGACCCAGCAGAGGAAAGTATCCTGGTGGTCTTTGCCGATCAACGGGTGCAATTGCTGAGTAGCGATCGCCCCCTTCCTATTCTCAGCGACATTCCGTTATTGCTCACCGTAGAACAAGTATTTGGCTGCTTGAGTCTTTAAGCAGGTTGAACTGTTAACGAATACCCAACAACAAGTAATCGTCGAAAAAATCCTTGATAAAAACGGCGTATATTTTAAGGCGAGAAGTCTTACGACTGGATTAAACTAACGATAAAACCGAGTGGCAAAATTTTGCGACCGGGTGGGCGACAGTTCTCTGGCTTTGAGGATAGCAGCGCCTAAAAAAGCATAGGAAACCACCCCCACGGCTGCTAGCAAGACGGGACTGAGCAGTCCTGAAAGATTCCATAGGGTGTGTAAAGCCGAGGCTGTCAGATAACCGACCCCCAAAATCACCCAGCGTTTCCGGGGGCGTAATATGCTCAAGCCAATAAAATAACCGAGATAACCACTGTAGGCCATGTGCCCTGCCACCGACCCTAAAACCCGGGGAATCAGCAGTTGCAAACTGGCCAGTTGGGCAGCCCCCTCCCCCGCAGCCAGACGGGCATGATAGATATCCGGTAAGTACTGACTCAGGGTTTCCACCAGGGTAAACCCCACCGCCGAAGCCGCTCCCAGCAGAATCCCATCCAACGGCTCCCAGATCCCTACCTCTGCCCGTAAGGGAGGGCGCAGGTGACGACCTAACCAGTAAGCCAGCAGCAGCGGTACCGCCTTCAGCAGTTCTTCCATCAGGCCAGCCCCAAAGAACATCTTAACCACCATGATGGGGAGCGGCTCGCTTGTACTGGCTAAGTTACCCGGCAGCACCTGGCGAAACAGAAAAATAAAGAGATTCAACGCTGGAGTAGTCAACAGCAAAATCGTCACGATCGCCGCCCCTACCAAGACCCACCACGGCTTATATTTGCCACAGAGTTGGTAGATAAAGTAGTAGGCTGCACCAGAAAGGTAGGCAGCCAGTAATAAATTAAAGACGAGGGGCTGACCTACCGCCAAAAACATCAACACAACAAAGGTGACGGTAAGCCCCCCCGGTAGTAGATAGGCTTTGCGGGTCAGATCCCGACCGGTCGAAAAGATTGGAAAGAGCTGGGTCAAACTCACCGAGTCTGTAGGGGTATGGCTGGAGCGACGGGGTGATTTGCTTCGCGATGCCATCCCGACCGGGCCAGGACGGGATGTTTTTGCCTGGGCAGGGGCAGCAAACACCTGGGGTAGGGCAGGTTCTGAGGTACCAGATGCCGCCTTTCTGGAAGGATTGGGTCTGACGGTGGCGCTGTCCCGCAAGGTTGATTCCAGAACCGGAGGCTGCGGCAAAGGTTGTAGGTCAAAGATAAATTCTGGCCCCTCTGGCCCCAGGCTGAGCCGATCGCCCAGATGCAAAACTTGACAGCCCTCTACCCGCGTCCCATTCAGGAAAGTGCCATTGGCGCTGTTCAGATCACAGACCTGCCAGAAATGATGACCATTAGAATCAGTAAACCCCAAAAGAGGGGTGATCTCTGCATGACGACGAGAGACCAGTCGGTAGCGAATCGGGTCAATCACAACCTGGCAATTGGGGTCTCGCCCCATAACCATGGACTCCGCAAGGGAGAGTACGTAAAGCGACTGCTTTAGGTCGGCTGGTCTAATCAGCCGCAAACAGGGAACATAGGAATCGGTCATGCCCGGAGCTAGAGGTTAGTGTTAGCTGGCACTATAGCAATCTTATCTAGATTGTGAGAGATTTTCGGCAAAAGAAGACTCTCACAACTCCTTAACGCCTCATTTTTGATTAGCGCGGGTATCTTGTACCGCCGCCAAAAAGCTAAACACAGTTAAGGGAATACTCGCCAGTAAAATGGCCCAAGTGGTGGCCCCACCCAGATCGGGTGTACCAGAGGTTAACTCAAAGACACAGCCTACCGCAGCGACCGCTGCAATACAAGCTACAGCCAACAAGGCTCCACTTTTAGGTGTCATTCCCATTCTGTTTGTCTGCCTCACCAAAATTTCATTCCAGCGTAGCCTAATCGGCGGCATTGTTACAATCAAGTCATGGACTTTACCGCCTGAGTCGAAAAGCCATTTTTAGCCAGTTCTTGATTGAGTAGCAGGGTATTTTCTACCCGATCGACAAACAATACCCCATTTAAGTGGTCAATCTCGTGTTGAATGCAGCAGGCCAACAGCCCATTTGCGGCCAGCTTCTTGGGGCGGCCCTGCTCATCTTTATAGGAGACTTCGATCGCTGAGGGGCGCTTCACATCTAGGTAGACATTGGGAATGCTGAGACAGCCTTCCTGGGTGACGACAATATCTTTGCTGACGCTGGCCAGAGTGGGGTTAATCAGAATCAAGGGTGGATTCGCTGCATTTTCAGGGTCGCAATCTACCACAATCACTTGCTTGTGTACCCCAACCTGCGGGGCTGCCAAACCAATGCCATCAGAGCTATACATGGTTTGCAGCATTTCCCGAATCAACTGCTTAATTTCTGGATCAATCTTGGCGACCCGCTTGGCCGACTGACGTAACATGCGATCGCCCAGTCGATAGATTTCTAAAGGGGGAGTTGCCAGTTTCTTTTTCTCAACTAGAGCCTCAGTTGCCATGGGTCGCTTCTCTTGCCTCAGCCATTATCTCGGAGTCATTCCGTTTTAGATCTATCTTAACTTAAATCTCACGGCCTGACCTGACCTAATAACTCAGGTTTGACTCAATGCCAAACCTGAACCATGCCCCTGCCGCAGTGAATCCTTAGCAATTCATATTTCTTCTTAAGATTTATTTGGAATTCTGTAATTTTTCCTCTTCCTCAACTAAAGAATTGTATTGACTACCGCGATCGTCCATTCCCGATCCCTATACTGAGGGTGTTCCGATTCGTTTACTAAACAAACGGGGAGGCCCAAAATGGTTCACACATTTGAGGTTCTGGTTGACATTAGAGAATACACCACCGATGTTTCCTGCTTCGCTGGAACCAAGCGCTACGAAATTGATGCTGAAACGATCTCTCACGCTGACCAGATGGCTAAGGTACAGGCCAGACATGACCATCCTCACGCCACAGAATACGATGTTCGAGTCACTCGCTTGTTGAAATAGCCTCGCTTTAATCAAGTGGGAGGGTTGGGACTAAGCCCCTTCGATCGCGGTAACAACACCAAATAAGACAAACAATCCTCCCCCAATCATCGTCAGCCTTCGTTCAGAAATTCGTCCTGCAATTAGGCGGCCACCCATCACGGCAATCACAGCACAAATGGCATGGCCTGCAATGGCTCCCGTCGTTACTGCAACCGGGTTGCCAGAAGCAGCCAGGGTCACGGTTGTCATCTGAGTCCGATCGCCCCATTCTGCCAGAAAGGTCAACACAAAAGACTGGGTTAAAACGCCCCCCTTGCCAGTCAGCCTAGAGAGGGAATTATCGATCGTATCTCTGGCATCCGCGGCCTCAGCGGTCAGCGGTTTTTCAGGCATGCGGCTGGCTTCGTAGAGCAGCTTTAACCCAAACCCAATAAACAGGGCGATCGTTGCTAGATGCACGTAGTGTCCAGGTAAGTTGGAGACTACCTGGCCCAACCCCACTGAAAGGACGGTCATAGCGGCCAGGGCTGCAATCACACCGACAAATACAATGCGACGAGGATGGCGCATTGCTAGAAGGGCCGCAATGAAAAAGGTTTTATCGCCCAGCTCAGAAATGGTGACCAGCAGAAGGGCCGCAGTAAAAGCAGTTAGCATTCATCTTGCTCCTTAGAGTTAAATTGCAGCACTCTAATCAAGCTTGATGAAACAGAGACAGCCCCACCAAGCTCACTTTGAGTGAACTTAGTGAAGGTCTCACTTACAAACGGCAAAAAATAGCAAAAACTACTTCAAAATTGCACGCCGTCACTTGAACCAGGCTCATCGCCAGCATGTTGACTCAAGTGGCTGACCGTCAGTCAGCAGCTACTCCCCTTCAATTAATAAGTAAATATTACCTGGTTTGATCAAAATGAACAAGAGCTGAATGTAGGATTAACCTGGCAATCAAAGACATTGCAGTTAGACGGGGTTTCGGCTGCGCTCAACCCACGATTGGCCGAGTGCTGAGCGGAGTCGAAGCACGGCTATGCAAAAACAACGGTTGACGGGTCAATAACAGATCGTTGGTCAGGCATTATCGCACTATTTTCTGAGCGGTTCTTAAGATCTGCCCGGCTAAAATTGCCGCACCAAACCCGTTGTCGATATTGACGACACCTACCCCCGCCGCACAAGAATTCAGCATGGAGAGCAGGGCCGCCAGTCCATTAAAACTAGCCCCATAGCCAATACTGGTGGGTACGGCAATCACGGGGCAATCTGCCAGACCTGCTACGACGCTGGGGAGCGCACCTTCCATGCCAGCCACCACAATCAGCACATTGGCATCCGCGATTAGGGGTCGATTGCTGAGCAATCGATGGATGCCAGCCACACCCATATCCCAGAGACGATTAACCTGAAAGCCACATAGCTCAGCCGTAACCGCAGCTTCTTCAGCAACGGGTAGATCTGCTGTTCCCGCCGACAAAATGCCAATCAGTCCAGGAGTGTTTCTGCTATGAGGTTGAGTTTCTCCCAACGCACAAATGCGGGCCGTGGGATAATACCGGGCATCAGCAACCTTGCCTTTGATTTGCAAGTAGACCTCTGACTCAATCCGGGTGGCCATCACCACCTCTGCCCGATCGCGCATCACCCGCATAATTTGGGCAATTTGGTCGGGGGTCTTGCCCGGGCCCCAAATCACTTCAGGAAATCCCGTTCGTAAGGCCCGATGGTGATCAATTTTGGCAAAGTCATCTACTGGCTCGTAATTCAAATACTTCAGCTTTTGCAAAGCTGCTTCAGGGGAGAGCTTGCCCTGAGCGACATCCCGGAGCAATGCTTCAATTAGATCAGGCTGGGTCACAGTTCTGGCTCAATAAACAGGTTTCTCTACCCTACTTTAGAATTTTTAAATCCTGAATATTCCAGAGCCCCCAACTGGGGAGGCCAGAATATTCCAGGCCTTGAATCCTATTGCGAGCCGCCATCAAGGCCCGGTCGTTGACTAACAAAATGATGGGTACCTGCTCTTGCACCAAGCGTTGAAACGCTGCATAAATCGCCTTCCGTTTCGCTTCGTCGTATTCCCTGGCTCCTGCAATAAACAGGCGATCGATTTCTTGTTCCCACTCCTTTGGCTGCCAGCCAATAATTCCTGGCTGCCCCGGTTGGGGGGCCAGATTGAAATAGTGAGAGGCACCCTTACTCATCCAAAAGTTGGCATCTCCGTGAGGGTCTAACCCACCCGTAAAGCCAATCATGTGAGCATCCCAATCTCGTGTGGTGGAAATCTTGTCGCCCAGAGTGTTGAAATTAATCGGGTTAAAGTCTACTTGAATCCCAATATTACTTAGATCTTGTTTAATTTGAGCCCCGATCGCCTCCCGCACTTTATTGCCGGCATTGGTATTTAACGTAAAGCGTACCCGATTACCTTCCCTATCCAGTAATTGGCCCTGACCGTTGTAGCGAAACCCGGCAGACTGAAGCAGTGCCCTGGCCCGGTTGGGGTCGTAGGAAATCCCCTTTAACCCTGCTGCTGGTGCCAAAAAGTAGGGGCTTTGCACCGAGATGGGGGAGGTTTGAACGATGCCCAGGCCGCGAAAGATATTATTATTCATGCGATCGCGGTCAATGGCCTGGGCGATCGCTTGACGAAAGGCGAGATGATTAAACCACTTTTGCTTGACCGGATCGACAATCGGCTGGTCGGCCTGGTTGCGGGCGGTGTTTTGGTTAAAGGTAAGGTAGAGCATGCCCGATGCGGGGCCGCCGTTATAGAGCTGAAAATTACCTCGTTTCTCCTCTTGCTTGAGCAGGGAGTAATACTCTGGCCGCAGGGGGCGGGCATCCCCCATAACATCCAACTCGCCAGAGCGAAACCGGAGCAGTTGGGTGTCGGTATTTTCAATGAATTGCCAGACAATGCGATCGAGGTGAGGTAGGGGCTGATTTTGGGCATCTCGACGCCAGTAGTAGGGGTTGCGACGAAACACCAACCGTTGCCCGGCGGTGTAGCTGTCGAGTAAAAAAGGGCCATTCACCACGATCTCCCTGGGGGGGGTATCCGTATTCCAGGTGGAGATAAATTGCAGGTTGCCATCCGCGCTCCTGGTGTGAATCGTCTTCTCTAGAATATGGCGGGGTTGGATCATCACCCCATCCGGCCCTGCTGTGGCCCGCAAAAAGGGGGCAAACGGCTCAGGCAGGGTAAACTCTACCCGTCGCTCATCCAACTGCTTCACCGTAGGAAACACCCCCTTTGTTCCGATCCGCAAACCATCCTTGGCATTCGTGGGGATCTCCGGGTTAAACACAATATCCCGATAGGTGAAGACCACATCTGCTGCGGTTAAAGGTTGACCATCAGACCATTTCAAGCCCTGACGTAAGGTAAAGACAAAACGCTGCCGATCCGGTGTGGTCGTCCAGGATTCTGCCAGAGCCGGTTCGATCGCTCCGGTCAGGCCATTTTCGCGGGTTAAGCCCTCATAAGCAAACAGGAAGATATTAGGAAATGATTGGTTGTTGGCGTAGTTAAAGGTTTTGGGATCGGTGAGCGTACTTAAGATCAACTGCTGCCCCTGGGTGACCTGAGGGCGCAGACTAATGGGCTGACAGCCACTCAACAGCAACACCGCGATCACCCCCCCCAGTAAAAGCTTGAACCAGTGCCGCCAGGAGCATAAAAAAAATTGCCTCAAGCCCATGTCACACAGCTTGAATCCACTCTTTCACGTCATAATTTGTCCAAATGCCATTTTGCCAGTAGGGGTCTGTCTCAATCAGTTGACGAACAGCGCTTTCGCTATCGGCTTCGTAAATTCCAAAACATTGAGTTAAGTCTTTAGTTGGGCCAATGGTCACCAAAATACCCGCTGCTTTTTGCTGCGCTAGGCCATCTAAATGGGCCTGACGATAAGGGGTGCGTTTTTCTGCCACATTCTCACAGTAGTGCCCGCACATAACAAACTTCGCCATTGATCGACCTCCTGCTCTAACTTCTTAAATCAGCGTGAAACTTTTCGCCCAAAACATCTCGCACCGCTTGATGAACGGGTTCAATATCTACATCAGTCAGGGTGCGATCGCTGGCCCGGTACACCAGTCGGAATGCCAGACTCCGTTGCCCATCTGGTACCCCTTTGCCCCGATACTCATCAAACAAATCGATGGATTCTAGCAACTCGCCCCCAGCCTTGACCATTGCCCGCTGAATCTCGGCCACCGTGTAGGTGTCGGAGACAAAGAAAGCAATATCCCGATCGCTGCCAGGGTAGGCAGAAAAGGGTTGAAAGACTGGCACCAAAAGAGCGTCTTGATCTAACTGATCCAACAGGGCATCTAGATTGAACTCAAATCCATAAACTTCATCTGGCAGACCCCGCTCTTGCCGGAGCTGGGGGTGGAGTTGTCCAAAGGTGCCAAGCCGGTTACCTCCAGCCCAGAGGGAGGCTGTGCGACCGGGGTGAAGCCGACTGTCGCGACAATCGGGTTGGTATTCCACGCTTAAGCCAAGGCGCTGAAACACACTATCCAACAAGCCTTTCGCTTCGTACCAGGTCATGGGCTGGGGGTGGCCAGCCCGCACCCACTTACCACGGGCAGCGTCGCCCCCCATAATACCAGCGAGGGCTTCGGCCTCGTTGAGCCCCTCCTCCTCTGACCAAAAAATGCGGCCAACCTCAAAGGCGTTGAGGGGGCCGTTGCCCTGTTCCAGGTTGTATTGAAAGGCATCAATCAGCCCAGCGATTAAATCGGTGCGCAGGGCCGAATAGTCGGGAAACAACGGGTTGGTCAAAACAATCTGGCGGTCTTGCCCCGGCTTCACCAGAGAATAGTGGGTCACCTCTGTCAATCCGATCGCCCGCATCGCCTCCCGCATCTTGCGGGTTAGCTCCTGTTCAAAGGAGAGATAGCCCGCTTCTGTTTTTTCTGGCAGGGTGTCGCAGAAATTGTTGTAGCCATAAATCCGGGCAATTTCTTCAATTAAATCGATCTCCCGCTCCAGATCATGAGCCCGATAGGGAGGAACGGTCACCATCCAGACCTGCCCGGGGGAGAGGTCTGTCAGCTCACAGCCCAAGGCTTTCAAAATGCGTTCAACCTCTGTAGCCATTAGGTCTACAGCTTCCCCATTTTGTTCGATCGGTCCCAATACTTGATGCACTCGTTCCAGTCGCAGCTCAACTGAGCGGGTGGTTGCTTCAGACCGGGTATCTGCTGCGACTTGGGCCATTCGCTGCCCTCCTGCCAGTTGCTCGATCAGCCCTAAAGCCCGGCGACAGGCATACTCCAGTTCTGCCTGATTGACGCCCCGTTCGTAGCGAGCTGAGGCTTCTGTCCGCAGCCCTTGGGAGCGAGCCGATCGCCGAATCGTAGCTGCATCAAACAAAGCCGCCTCCAACATCAGATTTTGGGTATCCCCACAAACCTCTGTTTCTTCCCCCCCCATGACGCCAGCCAGAGCCACAGGGGTGTTGTTAGCAGTAATCAGCAGAGCTTGATCCGTCAGAGAGCGCCCTTGACCATCCAGAGTCCGCAGGGTTTCCTTCGCTTCTGCAAAGCGCACCCCAATTTGCAGGGATTTTGAAGACCCCCCCAGGGCCAGCAGGCGATCGTAATCAAAGGCATGCAGGGGTTGCCCCCACTCCAACAGAATATAGTTGGTGATGTCTACTACATTATTGATGGGTCGGATGCCACAGGCTTGCAGCCGTTGTTCTAACCAACGGGGAGAAGGGGCAATGGTGACCCCCTGAATCAGGCTACCAATGTAGGTCGGGCAACCCTGAGGTTCTGAAATTTTGAGCGTCAATTGCTTGTTGCCCGATGGCAGTGTCAAATCGGGGGCAGACGGTAATTTTAGGGGAACCCCAGTGAGAATGGAGACTTCACGGGCGACTCCTACCATACTCAGGGCATCGGCCCGGTTCGCCGTAGAAGTCAGGTCAAGAATCACATCATCCAACCCCAACAAGGGCCGGACATCGCTACCCAGAGGCAAATCCGATTGATTAAAGCTGTGAATCCCCTCAGATTCTTTAGCTAACCCCAACTCTGCCAAAGAGCAAATCATGCCTTCTGACGCCACACCCCGCAGTTTTGCTGGCTTGATTTTCAGATCAATTGTCGGCAGATAGGTACCCAGGGTTGCGACGGGTACCAGCATCCCGGCTTTCACATTCGGTGCGCCACAAACAATATTGGAAGGTGCCGATGATCCCAGATCTACCTGGCAAACCCGAAGTTTATCGGCATTGGGGTGGGGCTGACACTCTACCACCTGACCCACTACCACTCCGTCAGCCCAGGCGCGCCGGTCTTCAATCGCTTCAACTTCAAACCCTGCCATTGTCAGCATGTCAGCCAGAGCGTCAGGGGCCAGGGGAATATCGACCAGTTCTTGCAACCAGTTGAGAGAAATACGCATGCCAGAATTGTAAACTGATGGTACGCTAGCCTGATTATTCTATCGCTGCGGGGGCTTACCCAGGGCATGAGTTTCCTGATGGGCCTCAATCGCTGTAGAAGAAATAATAGCAGGAAGAATGGGGATGAGTTATTTGTGGAGAGCCGCAACGCCTTAGAATTATGGATAGTAGAATGATGAGTATCAATTTAATTTTTGACAAAACCTCTCGTTAAGAGCAACTCTCTCATCAATTCTTTGGCGACGCTTTAACAAAGCACCTCCACCCATCGCAACCTGATTCTTCCTATCTACCTAGGTAACTAAGACCAGGGATGCAGCTATCCTATTCCGAATCAAAGCGAGTCAGGCTACATGAGCTACTGCTTGAATCCAAGCTGTTCTAACCCGCAAAACTCAAGTCAGAGTGATGTCTGTGAAGAATGTGGTGCCAGCCTCTTGCTGCAAAGTAAAGATCGTACCTATCGTGTCATGCAAACACTGGGGCAGGGGGGCTTTGGTGCGACTTTTTTGGCTGTTGATCAGTCGCTCCCCGATCAGCCTTGTGTGATTAAGCAGCTCCGCCCCTCTGCCACTGCTCCCCATGTGCTGGATATGGCTCGTGAGTTATTTCAACGGGAAGCTGAAACGCTGCGCAGGATCGGGAGCCATCCCCAACTGCCGGGCTTGTTAGATTACTTTGAAGCCAATCAAGAATTTTATCTCGTACAAGAATACGTCAGTGGAGCCACCCTACAGCAGGAAATCAAAAAGTCTGGCCCTTTGAGCGAATCAGGGGTGAAGCTGTTTTTGAGTGAGATTTTACCCGTTCTGGAGTATATTCACAGCAATGGGGTGATTCATCGAGATATCAAACCAGCCAATGTGATTCGTCGATCGCAGGATGGGCGTTTGGTACTGATTGATTTCGGTGCCGTCAAGCATCAAAACGAACAGCAGGATGCCAATGCCTCTGATCAGACAGTCTTTACTTCCTATGCGATCGGAACTCCAGGCTTTGCTCCACCAGAGCAGATGGCCATGCGTCCAGTGCCAGCCAGTGATATCTATGCCTTGGGTGTTACCTGCATTTATTTGTTGACGGCCAAATATCCCAAAGACATTGAGTATGACCCGACGACTGGTGATCTCCTGTGGGAGCGTCATGTCCATATCAGTGACCACTTTATCGGGGTCTTAAAAAGGATGGTCGATGTCTCTGTCCGGCGCCGCTACCAATCAGCTAATGAAATCTTTCGCGTCCTGGACTTAGAACCTTACTTAGAGAGCCTGGAAAAAGGCATATTGAGGGCTTCTAGCTCAATTTTAAAGCAGCGCAAATCCCGCTTCGACATCGACTCCAGTGACTTTTCTTCTTCTTCAATAGCCCGGGCAGCAAGGGAAATTCGAGCCCGAAATTTGAAGTCTAAAATTTCTAACCTCCAAACTGGGTTATCTGACAGCGGCATCAATAAATCTCGTCAATCCGACAGCTTGGGACGGAAGCGAGAAATTACTGGCAATAGCAGAGACTTTACCGGGGAAAAGATAACACCCTCAGTTCGTCTGAGTCAGGAAGAGCTCCAGAACTACTACGCAAAAGGCAAGCGAGATTTTGCCACCTATGACTTGAGTGGCTTAAATTTGGCTCAGATCAACCTGGTGGATGCCAGTTTTCATCAAGCTAACCTGAGTGGCAGCAATCTACAGGGCGCCAATTTGATGAATGTCAATTTGGGTCGGGCTAATTTGCGTCGGGCTAATTTAAGAGATGCGATTCTCGTTAAAGCTTATTTCAGTAATGCCGACCTGGAGGGTGCCGATTTGCGTGGTGCTGACTTGAGTTCAGCCTATCTGCTAAATGCAAATTTACGGGGGGCTAACCTTCGTGGTGCAAATTTGGCGGGGGCGAAGCTGACGGAAGACCAACTCGCAGTGGCTCACATCAATTGGATGACGACCCGCCCCGATGGTAGGCGAGGGATAGGGATATGGTAGTGGCCATTTGCCAGCTTCAGACCATTCATATTACTAAATGATGCAAAATCTGAATCATCTCAGGGTGAAGCGCGACAATAAGAGTAGAAGTTAATCGCGCAAGCGCCCTTGCCAAGAATGGGGGTGAGCTCAGATGCTGCAAACCTATCTGATTCCAACCAGTTTTACCTATCTGCTGGTTAAACTTCTGGTCTTGCTGATTGTCCTATTAGTGTGGTGGGGGGTGACCTCACTGCCCGCCGTTTAAGCACCTGTCGACTTTTGCTGTGAGCTAGGAAATTGATGTCCTGGGGAAAGGGTCTTGAAGCCAGTTTCTCCGACAGGGTGCCAGGGCAATTTGCCCAAAGCGTTTGCCTGTGGATGTGAGACGGTCAGACATCTTCTCCAGTTCATTACAGGGAGGTAAGAGATGCTCAACCAAGGCGCGACCAAGGTGGGGAGGGGTGTGTCGGCAGTGCTGATGGTTGCCATGTTTGTTGGGCTGGGGGCAGGGGGGCTTGTCTTTGATCGGGAGGCTCAAGTGCAGGCCCAGCCTCCTACTCAATCTAAAACAAACCAGGGGAGCATCTCGGCTTTGGCCGATGGAGACCATCAGCAGTGCAGCCAACCTGAGCCCAAGGATCTAGACGGGGCAGGGGTTTGTCTTAGATTTCAAAAGGCCGGCCACCGGATTGCTGGCTACTATGGCTATCCCCACTCCGATCGCTTTGTTTGTTTAGAGGGCAACATCCAGGGCAATCGAGTCGTGGGGAAGGCTCACCTTCTTTCCTGGGCCGGAGAAGAGTGGCCCGACATCCCAGTGCATCCTTTCCAGTGGGACGAAGAAGGTCATCTCACCTTAGAGGGGGGAAAATCACAGCCTTTAAAGGGCCAGGGTGAAGCAGGGATGAGCCTGATTACCTTTGAGAGAGCGGTGTTGGATGTTGCAGGCTTTTATCACTACAGCCGCCCTAAAATGACTGCCCCAGGCAGTCTCTGTCAGAAATTCCAAGCCATTGCTGCGCCTGCCCAGTTAAACTGACAATTTGCCCCCCACAAAGGGAGTGCCCCAAAATTCCCAATTTTCTTTGTTAAAGGGCGATCGCCACTGAGAGATTAGAGTAGACTCTATTTTTTGCCGGTGTCGGGTCTGGGTGGGGGCATCAGGCCAAAAGGCAATGCCTAGGCGAGAGGGCATTTGATGGGTGTAGTGGGCCTGGCGATAATTCAGTAAATACCGTTTACAATCGTGTTCCCCTTTCCAACGTTGATTTGATTTAACAGTTTCTCCCACATAAAGCAAAATTGGCAGGTCGTAATCAATCACAAAATAAAATGCTGCAACCCCTACATCCGCTGCTTTCCACCGCCAAAATTCCGTGTTTTGTGGCGGTAATTCAAATGGATTGATCGTTTCGCTATTGTTAGCGGTACTTGAACCAACCTCAAATAAATTGCCCTGTTGGGCGATCGGAGTCACCTGAACCTGCTGCTGATACTGAAAGACCCGCTGTTTCCAAGCTTCTAACAGAGTCGCACTGATCTCCAGGGAGGGAGTGGCTCCCGTTCGATAGGTACCACCGACGTCTGCCACAGAAAACAGGGAAGGCTGCTCAATATATCCCGTCATTTAACTACTTGTTAGCTGGCTCCGCACAGAGACCTTTGCTTGTCCTTTAGAGTACTTAATTTAAGGTGTCTTCAGTACTGTTAAGATACGTTAAGATACCGTCAGCAATGGCTTTGGCTAGGGTGTTCGCGGCTGAGAGATCGGCTTGAATGGTTTCTAAAAAGGTGCGATCGCTATCATTGTCTAAATACCCCACATAAATCACCACAGAAGGGATGTTAACATCACGACAAAAGCCCAAACGTTGAGTTGAGGTGTAGGTGTCCGGTAGCGCCGCAATATAAGGCAGCGGGCTGCCGTGTTGGTTGCCGAATGACTGGAGGCTCGCTTGGAATGCTATTGCTACTTGTTGAGCCTTAGCATCAGCCGCGCTGTAGAACAGAGTAATCCCGTGGGATTGACTAGGAGAACTGGAGCGATTCGTCAGTAACTCAATGGCTATTTGTCTTCTTTGCGGATCGGTTAAATAATCTGAATGGATCTTTTGATTAATCTCTTGGATGGATTGCTTAGAGGCTTCTAGGCTTCCAAGTTCAGGTCGCCCATCTATCTCAACCATCTGAATGGATGAGGTAGAGTCTTCGATTTGTGCCTTAAGAGCCTGACGCAGATTCAACATTGATCCAAGTTCCAAGTGGGCATCGTCCCCCAGAAATGAGCGATTGCGACCTGCTAGGACAAAGACCTGCGGCTTGGCAGTAGATTCTGTGGGGTGATCGACATAGTGTTTAAGGAATTCCTGTGCTTCAGGCTTTGCTCGCAGGTCAGCGATAATGCGATCGATGCGAATACCCAAGTAACTTGTGATTACTTGCTGTGGTGAGGTTGCCTTTAGCTTTGCTTCATCCAGTAGAGCGGATTGGTGCAGTCCCACGACCTGCCAATCCGTATTAAACAGGGGGCTACCAGAGGACCCCGGTTCGGCATCGGTTTGATATTCCAGAAAATCCTGATGGGCGCGGATAAGGCGATTGTTAAAGACAACAATTTCCTTCGGGCGACCCCCCGGATGCTCAATCATATGAATCGGATCGCCGTTGACCATATTAGGTGTTTCCGTTTCGATGTGCTTCACCAAGTCCGAATTGAGTAAAGCCTTCAGACCAGCTAGATCGGGCATATTGTTGAGATTTTGTTGGGTGAGGCTGGGGGCAACCTTGCCATTCAACGTATCGGCGACGGGTCTTAGATCCAACGGCTGAAAGTTGACACTCACTGATTTACCATCCAGTGGCTTGAGCTTGAGCAGAACATAATCTAAGGGAGAGTCTTCCACAGAGGTGACCCAAAAGTCTTCGTCAAAGGTATATTTCTGGGCTTGCTCCAGCAATTCCAAATCGCTTTTTCCATTAGAGCTAGCAGCCTCGTACCCGAAGACAGCTTTAAACTCACCAAGCAACTCTTTTTTCACAACCACATGGCGATTGGTTAGCAGATAATCCCCCCCGACCAGGAAACCAGAAGCGTAGGGCAAATCGACCGCTTGAGCTTTGGTTCTAAACCCTGTTTCATCCTGCAAGGGATCAATGCCATAGCATTCTAGTAACAAAGACTTCAGGCGCGTCCGGCCTTTGTGCGCTTCTTCTTTAGCAGCCTTGATCAGCAGATCCAAATCTTCAGCTTGGGTGAAACGCCGAGTGAGACAACAGACGCTGCGGCCCGCATTTTCTCCGGATTGGAAGAAGCTGAACTTCACTAAATCGTCTCCGCGCAGCAAGTGGTCATTAGCCTTCCACCGCTGATTCATAATCTCAGCAAGCTCAGCATTCGACAGAGGCTTTAACTCAATCGATTGGTTAGCCGTTTGACCTGTCACATCTTGAAACCCTTGCCCTAATTTCCCAAACCAGCCTCCAAATCTGCCAGTTAAAATAATTATTGCCATAATTAGTCCTAGGAAGGATCCTTAGCTATAACTTCTTATGAGTATTTCATCTCCACCAAGAATAGCCCAGAAATTTCGTAATTTGCGTGGACGACGATTATCGCAAGAAATATTTAACCAAATAGACTTGAGTCAGTGCGTCATGGGGCTTGCCCACATCCATCGGATTGGGATCTTTTCCTTGGGATTGGCTTTAACGAGCTTATTTGCGGCGTTAGTCGGTGGAGTGGTGACTATGATTGTGCTGGCTCTAGCCTTTGATTATCAAGGGTGGCGATATGTCACGATCGCATTCCTCGTCAGTATCATCAGTGCACTAGGGTATTGGGTGCAGTCACACCGAATTCAAAGTATCTGGGTAGTACTCGTCAGTAGTTGGATTGGGTTGCCTATGTTCGTGGTTGGGTTATATCTCATGGGGCTAGTGCCCCTGTCAGAACTTATCCCTTCTATTGTCGTCGGCTTCTTTGCTGCTACTGCTTTTATTACCGTTGCCTTAGGGAGTACTGTAGGGTTAAGTTTTGTATTTTCCCTGACTCAGATGGGTTGGCGCAGGCATTTTCACTGGCTGTGTGGATTCTTGTCTATTACCTTTATCTTATTGTGCAGTATGACAGGAGCGGTTCTGTCCATCAGCGGCGGTCTTGACAATCCAACTTTAAAGCTAGCTCGGCAAAAAGAGGCTTGGGTGACCCCTGTGACCCAGGGACTCGGTGGATTAGCAAGTGGAGCGTTGGCGATGGTCATAGTGGGGGCGGGATGGCAATTTTTGAATGTTAGTTACCGACAGGACAGATATCGGCATGGGCTTGTACGCTGGGCACGGGCACTCGCTAATTTCCGCGCAACCTCCTTTCGTAACCTCGACCTCAGCCACGTCAACTTTGCCGGTCTATCCCTTGCCAATGTTGACCTGCGGGCGAGATCGCTCTACAGAGCCCAGTTTCTGAATACTACTGGCTGGTTTGCCGCCACGGTAGATTCCCACTATCTCGATCTCGACCAACCTAAAGTACAAGCCCTCTTAGCTGGAGCACCTATCAGTCAGGACTTTCGCCGGGTCAATCTGCGAGGAGCATACCTGCGGGGTTTGTTAGAAG
>JBJTUO010000140.1:0-22051 GCA_046080785.1 Leptolyngbyaceae cyanobacterium
TTCAAGATGGCGGCTTCACCAATAGTGCCATTGTATCATTATTCGCCTCAGGCTCATGCGGCTTTCATCCCGTCACTGAGCCACTCTTGAGTAAACACAATTTGCGTCTACAGTGCGGGGCTTCCCGCCGAGTAAGCTAAAATCCAAAATCCAAGACTCTAAATAGTATCAATTTCTAGCAAAGACCACTAGACTGAAGGGAAATGTTGATTGTGTTATGGGTAACTCCTGCCTTTCATGTCGGTTGAAATTCCCTGTTTAAGTCTTGCGATCGCGCCCCTGCGAGCAGCTCAGCAGTTTGCGGTGCATGTTATTCGCGCCCCTTATGCAGGCGGATACGTTCTGCACGATACGGTCTGGAGTTCTGCGATTACGCAACTTTGGAGAACCTGGCAGGAAATGTTTTCGACCCGTAGTCTGCCAGAGGTGCCCCACATTTCCAGCATCGGTAGCCCTCCTCCCGATCTGGTATTGCCCCTGAAACTCGATGCTGTGACTACGTCACCGCCAGTTGGGCGCGCAGGTCTGTTAATGCAAAGCCTGGGGATCAGTCTCTGGCAATGGTTATTTGATGGCTCAATCCAAGCCAGCCTTAATCACAGCCAGGGCATTGCCATGGGGATGAAGCGCCCCCTGCGATTGCGGTTAGAAATTCGTGATCCCGATTTAACTGGACTACCCTGGGAGATTATGCAGGATGGGGCTGGTAAACAGGCCATTTCCCTCAGTCCTCATATTTTATTTAGCCGCACCAGCAGTGATGTAGGTGCCCTACCTCCCCTCCGCACAGACCATTCGCTCAGGATTTTGCTGGTGCTGGGGCAGGATTCAGACCCGATGACAACTACAGTCTATCACCCCCTGCAATTGGAGCAGGAAGCGATCGCCCTCACCTCTGTGCTCAAAACATCCGGTACGACGGGTCTGAATCCGGCAACAACAACCCCTTGTCAGGTCGATACCCTAGTACAACCCACCCCTTCGGATCTGATTGCTGCCCTGGAGCGGCAGTCTTACAATGTCTTTTTCTACGCTGGGCATGGCATTCCCGCTCCCAATGGAGGGCTGTTATTCTTGCGATCGGATATGACGTTGAACGGAACTGAGTTAGCCCAGGTGCTAACCCGTTGTCAAGTGAAATTAGCTGTTTTTAATGCCTGCTGGGGGGCAGAGCCAGACCACTACATCGACGCGGATTCCGCTGTTTTACCTGCTCCCACTCCTTCCCGCTCGATCCCTCGCAGCAGTCTGGCGGAGGTCTTGATTCATCATGGGGTGCCAGCAGTATTGGGCATGAGAGACTCGATTGCAGATGAAGAAGCGCTCAGTTTCATTCAAGCCTTTGCTGGGGCATTGGCGGAATGTCTGCCCATTGATCGGGCGGTAGCGATTTCTCGTCAACATCTGCTCACACTCTATAAGTATAATCACCAGTCCTGGACTTTACCCGTTCTCTACATGCATCCAGAGTTTGACGGGGAATTGTTGAAACCCAGGATTGAAGAAAATTTGACCCGCTTACCGTTTCCCATTACCCGCATGGGGCAGTCTGCACCTGCCGCATCCCTGCGATCGCTGTTTAACGACAGAGTTTGGAAAATCCAGGGCGGCATTGTGCGCGTTGGGCGAGATAAGGCAGAGAATGACCTAATTTTGCATGAAGATCATGGCGGCATCTCTCGCAAGCATGCGGTTATTTTTTGTCGCAGTTCTGACGAATCAGATGGGGGTTCCAATTTTTTTTTGGAAGATTGCTCCAGCTACGGCACCTGGGTTCAAACTGGGAGAGGCTGGCAAAAAGTACATCGCCAGGAAGTGCCTCTCTTTTCGGGCATGCAACTCAAGTTTGGTAGTTCTCAAAATGAAGCATTCGAGTTTATTGTTGAACCGTAGCTCCTTGAAGCAGATACCCCGAACAATTAAGGCAATTTGCGGAATAGAACTGGATCACACTGTAGTTATCACTGACCCGATCAAGGTGCCCTGCTTTAAGTCTGATTACACCGTTTGAAACTGCTATTTGTGGAGATGTTATCAATGTGTTCCGATTCTCTTGACCGCCATCAGGCTGCTAGTGCCGAAGCGTTGCCTTCCCAAGCCCTCTGGGAAGCGCTGTTATGGGCCGATGATGTCCAATTTGACTGGACGGATCCAGGTCAGGTTCCAACGGTAAGCATGTCTACGGTGCGAGAGAATCCTGAAGGGACGATCGCCTATCCCTGGGATCCAACCGATCCTGGCTCCGAAGCTTTTTTTAATCAGTTGGAAGAACGATCCCAGGCAACGCTACAAGGCTGGAATGAGGCAGAATTCAGCAGTCGGGCTCAGGCGCTTTTTACCCAACTTGACCAGATATGGGCTGCTACAGATATCCAGACCAAGCTAGCTCAACGATTTGGTTCTCGCATCCCTCCCCTGCTACTGGCAACAATTACCCGCAATGCCCATCAGATGGCAAATCAAGCCGTCTCCCTGGCCGACCAACTGGTGCAGTCTGTACAAGACTTAATCCCCGGAATGGCTGTCGATGATCTCTATGTTTTGGCTCGCCCCCTGGCCTATGCCATGCGTGCTGGTCAGGCAGAATCGGGGGTCGATGCCGTCTTGGCCAAGGTGCGCCCACTGCAGTGGGAACAGTTGAATGAAATGGAGCAAGCCCGACTCAGCCTAGCGATCGCTCGATGTGTACTGGCGGAGTTGGCATCGGCAGAATAGGTAAATATCTTTTGAACATATGTATCTAACTATCAATAATCATTACAGTTGCGACCATTGATTATTCTGTCTGAGATCTCTAAAAGCCTTACGCAGTAAGGCTTTTGGCAGCCTAATCCGGTGGCATCAGGTCAACAAACAGAGGGGGGCTGCTACTCCGCTTTATGCTTTTGTTTGAGACAATCATGGGCGAGGTCAGCAGTTGCTGAGCAACTCAAAACGATTCTTTTTGAAAATCCTCAATCGCAACTTCGCCACAAGGGAGACCGGGTATGAAATTGGCTTACTGGATGTATGCGGGTCCTGCCCATATTGGAACCCTTCGCATTGCCAGTTCCTTTAAAAATGTGCATGCCATCATGCATGCCCCTCTGGGAGATGATTACTTTAATGTCATGCGATCAATGCTAGAGCGAGAGCGGGACTTTACCCCCGTGACTGCCAGCGTAGTGGATCGTAACGTATTGGCCCGTGGTTCCCAGGAAAAAGTAGTAGACAACATCACCCGCAAAGACCGGGAAGAGGCCCCAGATCTGGTGGTGTTAACCCCGACCTGTACCTCCAGCATTTTGCAGGAAGACCTGAACAATTTTGTCGAGCGGGCCCAACTAGAGTCGAGGGGCGATGTCATGCTGGCAGACGTCAATCACTACCGGGTGAATGAGCTACAAGCTGCCGATCGAACCTTGCATCAGATTATTCAGTTCTACATTGACAAGGCCCGCCGCAAAGGAGATCTGGCTCAAGACAAGACAGAACAACCGTCGGTCAATATTATCGGCATTTCTACTCTGGGGTTTCACCATCAGCACGACTGCACAGAATTGCAACGCCTGATGGCTGATTTGGGGATTACAGTCAATGCCGTGATCCCAGAGGGGGCTTCTGTCCATGGGTTGAAAAATTTGCCCCGGGCCTGGTTTAATCTGGTGCCCTATCGGGAGTTGGGCCTGATGACAGCCAACTATCTGCAAAATGAGTTTGGCATGCCTTTTGTGGATATCACCCCAATGGGGGTGGTCGAAACCGCTCGTTGCATTCGCCAGATTCAGCAGGTATTGCAGCAGCAGGGAGCTTGTGTAGACTATGAACCCTATATTCAAGAACAAACTCTGCATGGGTCTCAAGCGGCCTGGTTTTCCCGTTCCATTGACTGTCAAAATTTGACGGGCAAGAAGGCAGTGGTGTTTGGTGACAATACCCATGCCGCGGCGATGACCAAGATTCTCTCGCGGGAGATGGGCATTCATGTGGTGCTGGCGGGTACCTATTGCAAGTACGATGCTGACTGGTTTCGATCGCAGGTGAGCGAGTACTGCGACGAAATTTTGATCAGCGAAGACAATGCAGAAATCGCCAATGCCATCGCCCGGATTGAACCCGCCGCCATCTTTGGTACCCAGATGGAGCGCCATGTCGGTAAACGGCTGGATATTCCCTGTGGGGTGATTGCTGCTCCCATTCATATCCAAAACTTCCCCTTAGGCTACAAGCCATTTTTGGGCTATGAGGGCACCAACCAGATTGCAGATCTGGTCTATAACTCCTTTACCCTGGGGATGGAAGACCATCTGTTAGAGTTCTTTGGCGGTCATGACACGAAGGAAGTGATTACGAAAGGGGTCTCTGCTGATTCTGACTTGACCTGGAGCAAGGATGGTCTGGCCGAGTTGAACAAAATCCCTGGTTTTGTTCGAGGTAAGGTGAAGCGAAACACGGAGAAATTTGCCCGCGATCGCGCTATCGAAACAATTACAGCAGAAGTGTTGTATGCGGCTAAGGAAGCGATTGGCGCTTAGGAGAAGCGTATAAGCCCATATCCTGATCGATAACTACCGCCAAAAGGTAAGCCTGCGTGCGCCCTGAGGCCAATCGAGTCGGTCGGTATTATTACCGGTCAGGAAAACTATGCCGCCCCATTTGGCTGATCTTGCTGCACTAATGCCACTAACCGTTTCAAAATTGCCAGGACGGTATAGAGTTCATTGCCAGGATTGAGCAGGCTCAACAATCGAGATAGGGCATATCGCGGCGTAGGTTGTCGAACTAGCTTCACAAATAGGAAATTTCTACCGTTGGTAATCAGGCCAAAGGCGGGCTTTTCTACTGCTGGGTTCGCCATCATATAAGACAAGAGTTGGGCTCTGCCTTCATCCACATCAATAGCAGCCCGTTTTGCCTCAATCACCAGTACCCACAGTTTCTGCCACAACACCAATACATCCACATCCCCTCGAATTACCGTCCCTCTGTCTTCAGTCCTAATTTCAAAGGATGGCTCTGACTTAATATGAAATGGTTTTTGGTAGGCATTGACTGAATCCAGCAAGGGAGACAAAACTACCAGCTTGACTGTGTTTTCTAGTAGAGGGGGATACTCTAGAAGATCAGAAAAATTGGCCTTGACACGATCGAGCCGTTCTTTCTCAATTGCTGTCAACGCTGGCAGGTGATCTTGCCACTCCCTGAAGAAATGCTCATTTTCAGTGAGTTCTAATCCAAAGCGATTGCTTAGCTCACCCAGTGTTACATTTTTGGCTGGTATAATTTGCACCATCTCAATGACTCCCCAAATATAGGAGCGGCTTATAAGGGGGAATATCTGTCTTCCCATTCCCCATTGCCTCCCAGGTGTCACGAACCTGTTTTCCCTGGGGGCAGGTTCTATCATACCTTGAGCTTATGATAGCCGCGAGTTCAAGAAAACGGCAAGCCTCTTCAAGCCCAACAGCCCCTAGAAATGAATCCGTTAAGAGCTGCCGTTCTGATTCCCAGAGTGCTACCCTTTCAAGGTTGGGGCAGAGAGCGGAAGTGCCTACTTTACACCTGTATGGCAAAACCATTGATCGAGCTAAAGGGAGTTTATAAAGCATTTGGCGCCAGTGTTGTACTGGATGGGTTAGACCTGACGATTTCTGAGCAGGAGGCTGTTGCCATCATCGGCCCCTCTGGCACTGGTAAATCAACAATTTTGCGGATTATTGCTGGGCTTCTGGCTCCCGATGCCGGAGAGGTTTATATTCAAGGGCAACTCCGGCAAGGCCTGATTGACAATGCCGCAGATCCGGTCGGTATTGGCATGGTGTTTCAGCAGGCTGCTCTATTTGACTCCCTGACTGTAGAGGAAAATGTGGGATTTCTCTTATATCAACATTCCAAATTATCCCACGAAAGAATTCATGATCTGGTGAATGAACGGCTGGAAATGGTGGGCTTATCAGGTATTAGCGACTTGTATCCAGCTCAATTATCTGGCGGTATGCGCAAACGAGTCAGTTTAGCCCGGGCAATTATGACAAACCCAGAAAATCCCAGAGATAATCCTGGAATTCTTTTGTATGACGAGCCAACGGCGGGCCTAGACCCTATTGCCTCCACCGTCGTAGAAGATTTAATTCGGCAACTACAATGCCATGAGAGTGGTTGTAACTCCTACGTGATTGTGACCCACCAGCAGAGTACCATTCGGCGCACAGCCGATCGTGTACTCTTCCTTTATCAGGGCAAACTGCAATGGGATGGCCCCATCCATGATATGGATACAACGGAGCATCCCATGATTCGACAATTTTTAAGCGGTCGGGTCGAGGGCCCGATTCAAGTACTGAGTGATTGAACAGGGAGAGGGAAGATGCAATCGCGAACACTGCGGGAAGGCTCGGTTGGACTGTTAATTCTGATGGGGTTGGGGTTATTTGTGGGGGTCATTCTCTGGTTAAGGGGGATGTTTCCTGGAAACCGTAGCTTTAAGGTTGCCTTTGAGTTTCCCAACATTGCAGGGTTAGAAGTGGGGGCACCAGTTCGATTTAGAGGGGTCACAGTCGGGCGCGTGACTGCGACTCGACCGGGCACCAATGGAGTTGAAGTCGATGCCGCCATCTCCCCTGCAACCTTGATTATTCCTAAAGACGTAACCGTTCAAGTCAGTCAGTCTGGCCTGCTGGGAGAGTCGGCGATCGACATGATTCCGCCGCAACAGCCACTGACGACAGCGGTAAAAGGCAAGCCCCTTGAGACAACCTGTGACAAAACCCAGATTCTCTGTAACAATGCCCGACTGACTGGTCAAACAACGGCCAGTTTTGACGAATTAACGGCCTCAGCCGCCAATTTTGCTGGCACTTACTCTGATCCCAAATTTGTGGCCCAGGTCAATGCCCTGTTGCTCAATAGTGCTGCTGCCGCCGCTCAGTTTACCAAAGTCGGGCGAGAAGTGACCGCCTTTACTCAGGATGCTCGTCGCCAACTAGCTATTCTCTCCACAACTGGCCAATCCATTACTGCCACCTCCAATCAATTTGGGTTAACAGCAACTGAGATTAATCGTCTCTTAACCACCAATCGAGCGACGCTTGTTTCAACCCTGGATAACTTAAATGTAGCAAGTAACCAACTCAGATCTACCCTGAATAGCTTTAATCAAGTGGCGGATCGGGCAGCTCAAGGGGAGATTCTGAATAATCTGGAAACTTTATCGGTCAATGCAGCAAAGGCGTCTGCTAATCTACGGGATGCCTCCCAGGCGTTAAATAACCCCACTACGATCGTCACCCTGCAACAAACCCTAGATTCTGCCAGAGCCACCTTTCAAAACACGCAGAAGATTACTGCTGATCTGGATGAGTTGACCGGCGATCCAGCCTTTCGCACAAATTTGCGAAATATGGTGAATGGTTTGAGTGGGTTGGTTTCTTCAACCCAGCAACTGCAACAGCAGGCCCAACTGGCTCAAATTTTGGTGCCGTTAGCGGCTGCCAGTTCTGAGGCGGCTGCCCGACAGCCAGTGGTTTTTCCCTTGCCGAATGCCGACAAACTATCCTTCTATGCGCCCCAGCCTGCTTCTAACCACACAGGAACTCAACCCGGTCAACCCATGACTCCACCCACTCCCTAATTGCCATTACTGGCAAGAAAACGGTGGTTCTGGGTAGCATGAGTGAGATACCATCAAATACACCCGGTTAACTGGTTATTGTATTGCGCCAGGGTTGGATTAATTCATTTATGAACCAACCCCCTATCTGCCCTTCTACTTCTAACGATCGCTATGGACCCTGCCCTCAGCCGTATTGGCAATGAAATGTCTCGCCTGACTGGAGTGCGGGCGATTATGAAAGATATTGTGGAAACCTTGCGTGCCAGGGCTGGCCAGGAATTCATCAATTTAAGTGCGGGTAATCCTCTGATTTTGCCAGAGGTGGAGCAACTGTGGCGGGATTGCACCGCCGAGTTGTTAGCCAGCCCAGAATTTGGTGAAGTGGTTTGCCGCTATGGAGCTAGTCAGGGCTACCAACCTTTAATTGATGCGGTGGTTCAGGATTTTAACCAACGGTATGGGTTAAATCTGAGCGATCGCAATATCTTAATCACCCCTGGAAGTCAAAGCCTGTATTTTTATGCGGCCAACGCCTTTGGTGGTCTCACCCCTGGGGGGGAATTAAAGCAAATTGTGTTGCCCCTCAGCCCTGACTACACTGGCTATGGAGGGGTCGCCTTAATCCCGGAGGCTCTGCTTGCTTACCGACCTGAGTTAGAAATTGACGAAGTAGCCCATCGCTTTAAGTATCGGCCTGATTTTGGTCAGTTATCGATTAATCAGCAGACGGGTTGTGTCCTGTTTTCTCGCCCGTGCAATCCCACCGGCAATGTACTAACCGATGACGAGGTTCGCAAAATCGCAGACCTGGCAGCGACCTGTGATGTCCCGGTTTTAATTGATTCTGCCTATGCTCCCCCCTACCCAGCCCTCAACTTTACGGAGATGACCCCCCTGTTTGGCGGCAATATCCTGCACTGCCTCAGCCTCTCAAAGGCGGGGTTGCCCGGTGAGCGAATTGGGATTGCGATTGGAGATGAGCAGTTGATTCAAGTACTGGAATGCTTCCAGACCAACATGTGTATTCATTCCTCCCGCTACGGACAGGCGATCGCAGCCCGTGCCATTCGCTCCGGTGCCCTGGGTGACCTGGCAACCGCCATTATTCGCCCCTTCTACCAGGCAAAAATTAAAATTGTAGAATCCACCTTGGATCAAACCATGCCAGACGATGTGCCCTGGTTTTTGCATCGTGGCGAGGGGGCTATCTTTGCTTGGCTGTGGCTAAAGGATCTACCGATCACCGATTGGGAGTTTTACCAGCAGCTCAAGCAAGTTGGGGTGATCGTGGTTCCCGGTAACTCCTTCTTCCCTGGTTTGCGAGAAGATTGGAGCCATACCCGTCAGTGTCTCCGCATCAGTCTGACTGGCAGTGACAGCGAGCTCACAACAGGCATGACCCGATTGGCCGAGGTGGTGCGTCATGTCTATCAACAGGCGGTGATTTTAAAATAGTTATGTTGCTGTGGTTGAGCCTACTCTGGAGGCACTGTGGTCTATTCTGATTCCGCCTCAATTCAAGAACTGGTGGAAATTGGCAAAATTGTTGCAGCTCAGGGAATTCGGGGTGAAGTGCGAGTTTATCCCAACACTGACTTTCCGGAACGGTTCTTAGAACCGGGGACTCGCTGGCTCTTGCCTGTCGGTCAAACAACGCCGCAGCCGATCGACCTGTTACAGGGCCGTTATCTGGCAGGGAAGGGGCTGTACGTGGTGCAATTGGCTGGGGTAACCGACCGCAACCAGGCAGAAGCCCTACGAAATGCCCGACTTTTTGTGCCGACCTGCGATCGGCCCCCTCTGGATGAAGATGAATTTCATGTGTTGGATCTGATTGGGCTACAGGTCTATGACCAAGCGACCCAACAGTTAATTGGTACAGTAAAACAACTGCTTGCGGCTGGTCATGACTTGCTGGAGGTAGAGCGGTCTCCGGGGAAAACGGTTCTGATTCCTTTTGTCAAGGCTATTGTCCCCGTCGTTGATTTAGATCAGCATCGTCTTGAGATTACTCCCCCCCCTGGGCTGATTGACCTTTCATGATATCCCACCTCGATATCACCCAGATCGAATGGCCAGATTGATCAATTTTGCATAGTAAATTCAATCAGTTGTAAAAGCACCTTTCTTGCATCAAAATATTCTTCAGCGATCGCTCTGGCTGCCTGACAATGAAAATGATAGGAGCCATTGATCGCTGCAATGGCAGCAAGCGCCTGATCAGGAGAGCTGAAAGCAATCACGCCTGCACCAGTTTCCATCCATTCTGAAAAACCCGTATCTTGAACTACAACCGGTCGCCCACTGGCCAGGTAACAGGCGCTACGTTCGCTAAACCAGCCACCATGACTGATGACATAACCCTGTTTGGCAACACTAAATTCTGCCTTAGACTGCTGAATATAGTCCTGATAGCTCCAGGGTGTACGGCTAATTGCTAACGGATCAACTAATTGCCAACCTTTTTTGAGGAGCAGGTCGCGAGGGGCTGAGGCGCTACCAAGGGCCAGCTCAAAGGTGACCTTAGTTGCAGTGGGCAAGTCCAGGTAGGGGGCAAAGGACTCTGATTTCATGCCATACTGCACCCCGTTGAATTCTCTCGTCGCGTAGCTATCCCATTGCATAACGGTTGTTAGGTTCCCCTCCTCTCGGCCCGGGAGCACTGGCCAGGCTGACAAGACAATGGGCTGACGGGTTGGCTGCCATGGGAAATGATCGTCAGGAATTTTGCAGGTTCTTTGGCCTATATTTTCTGCAAAGGTCAAAAAGTGGGTGTGTTGGCTGGCTAATTGATAGGCCGCTGGATCGGTGAGATGGCGAATTTGGGTGAAAGCTGGGTCTGTGTCGATAAAGGCGCGGACAGGAACTTCCATCAACCAGGGACGCAAGGGATTGACGCCAGAAACATTTAACAGCAAATCGGCGGTATCGCAAATTTCTAAGCTGCGATCGGCGGCGGGCCCCAACCAGCTATTAGTATGGGCATCATAGTAAGCCCACTGATCTGTGAGACCAGCTTTGTCAAAGGTTTGGGCAGTGAATCCCAGCCCATAGGTTGGATCAGTGCCCATAAGACCCCGATCGGGATCGTAACAGGAGTCATAGTTATCGCTATCTTCCAAGAAATAAACATCATGACCTAGCCTGGTCAGCCCCATCACGTACTGCAAATGATGCCAGGCTAACCCTCCCAAGGGGCCGCGCACAATATAGCCCAGGATAATGATGCACAGACGACTGTTTGGGTTAAGCATGGGCGTATTCCTTCAGAAGGCGCTGGCGGACTTCATCGGTATCGTCTGCTTCTAGATATCGAACAATACGCAGCGGGTTACCTACAGCGATCGCATAGGGAGGAATGTTTTCTTTAACAACAGATTTACAACCAATGATGCAACCACGACCCAGGGTTACTCCGGGTAATACAACTGTATCGAAACCGACCCACACATTGTCTTCTAAAGTTACCGCCTGGGGCGTCGATATAGAAGGCAAATGACGATCTGAACTAAAGGCAACGGTTTGTAAAAGGTCGCGCCGAGCTGCTAGAGAAACATTTGGACTCAACCAGTTATCAGTAATGACGACCCCCCAGGCTAAAAGACAGTGGCGACCAATGATTAAACGATTTTCACAAATGAGCGTAGTGCCATTAAGGCAGGTGTAGGCTCCAACCGTAACAAAACCCTGAGGCCCAACGATCAAGTTCGTTCGGTCATAAACACCGGAAGCTGCTTCTAGAATCAGACCAGGATTTTGTTGAGACCGGAAGGCTGCAAAACTATAGGATGTATCAAGGTACACATCTTTCTCTAAAACAACGTTGCCAGGGATGACCCCTTCGTACCAGTCATTTTCTAAATAGGTGCGCTGCAAGTCCATCGTTTTTTTATCCATCTACAGGCAGTGCTGGGTTACCTGCTACACGGGTGCCCCGTGTAACGTTATGGGTGACCACAGAACCAGGCTCAATAATAGCCCCTGCGCCTATTTGAACTCCCTTTAATATGACGGCATTGTAGCCAATCCAGACGTCATCTTCGATGATTACTGGCCGTGATTCTATGGGTGGGCGTTGCTGGCGATTGCCGACAGGGGATAAAGCAATGGTATCTGCCAGTCGCGCTGCGGGCCTCAGTGGATGAAAGTCGGAATCAACAATGGTGACGCCACCAGCTACTAATATTCGGTTTCCTAAGGTAATGCTATCTGCACAAACAAGTGAAGCATTGCTCAGATAACAGTCGTCACCGACTTCAATGACGCCGGTCTCTTCTATACATAGAGCCGTTCGCCAGATTGTTACATTACTACCTAATCGCAACCCTACTGTAGACTTGGCATAGAAATGCTTAAAGCAAAATGATGAATCAATATAACAATTACTACCCACAATGATATTGTGGGGTATTACTCCCTGAAACCAATCACCAGGCAGAGAATCACCAGGAATTAGGGGGTAAAATCGAGAAAGATTCATATATAAACTACACTCCTAATTGATTTAATAGCTTATTCAAGACATAGTTACTATCAAAATACTCTTCGGCAATTTGACGAGCAGCTTTAGCATGTAGGTATGGATCTGCTTCAATACTATTCAAGCCTTCGATCGCACTCTCTCGATCGTAAAAAGCAAATAAACCCTGACCATGGGGCAAATAGTGAGACCAACCTGTGTCTTGGGTAACGACGGGACGACCTGATGCTAGATAACAGGCTGAACGGCAGGAAAACCAGCCCGTTCGGGCTTTGACGTAGGTTTCCTTAGCAACAGAAAATTCTCCCCGCGATTGCTGAATGAAAGTTTGATAGCTACGCCAGTTTGGAAGATGTTCCGTAGGGTTTAGGATCTGCCAACCGTGATGCTGAGCTGCAGCGGTTGGGAAGGGGTTGCCTGTGGTTTGGCCTACTGCCACAGATAAGGGACTCGTAGGGAAGGCTGTTGGTAAAGTCATGTAGCGAAGGAACTCTACATCCTTCTGTCCCCAAGTTTCACCTTCGTATGCCAGGGGATGAGCCGCGGTCCAATTCATGATGGTCGAGTAAGCAGTTTGTTGGTTTATGGGGAGTGGAGTTATAGGCCAGTGTGCTAAGCAAATAGGTTGACGGGTTGGTATCCAATCAAGACCGCAATCTGGAATACGGCAATCCTTCGCTCGGATATTTTCGCCAAAGGTGAAATGGTGAGTATGGGCATGAACCATTTCTCGAATACTGGATTTAGAATGGGTCAGTGTACATTCGGTCACGTACTGAATTTGAGTAAACATCGGGTCGCTGTCAATGAGTGCCCGGAGAGGGATTTCTCTGTATTTATCACGCATCACAGTCGAGCAGGAAATATTAATGAAAATATCTGCCGTCTGACAAATGTTATCCACCTGCTTTGCCGACAGGCCAAACCACTGACCAGTTGCCTCATCACGATAGGCCCAACGGTTCGATAAACCAAATGATTCCATCACACTGGCGATATGTGCCACATTATGAGCACAGCTAACGCCACTGTTGTGCTCATCCTGATAAATTGGCCAGATGCAGGTGTCCTCAATATAATAAACGTCGTGCCCCAATGTAACAAACCCAAGTGGGTACTGAATATAATCCCAAGTAACACCACCTGCTGGCAGAAGCCCCAGGAAACCGCCGACAATGATGCGTAATCCCTTAGACATATTGCTTAATCCTGTAGAAGAAGTGATATCACGACCTGGACAAGGTTATGAGTAGAGAAGTTTTGTGATGCCCCATCATGGAGCAGGTGCAGCACTGATTGACAGAACTATTGCATGCAAGAAGAATCGCTTAAAATAGCGCAAACGGAAGGCTATCAGTTGCCTGGCTATAGGAATTGTAGGGAATGCATCTGGTAGTAATAGCCTTTTTTGTCCAGCAATTCCTGGTGGTTACCAATCTCTACAATTCGGCCTGCAGAAAGCACCACAATCTGGTCAGCTTTGCGGATGGTAGAAAGCCGATGGGCAATAATAAACGTTGTCCGCCCTAGCATCAGTCGCTCAATTGCTTGCATCAATCCCCCCTCTGTTTTTGGGTCCAGAGCCGAAGTAGGTTCATCCAAAATCAAGACAGGAGCATGCTTGAGTAAGGATCGGGCAATGCTGAGGCGCTGTTTTTGCCCTCCCGATAGCTTTACTCCCCGTTCCCCAATCAGGGTGTCATACCCATTGGGTAGTTTTTGGATAAACTCATCTGCATTAGCAGCAACAGCCGCAGCCACAATTTCTGCCCGGCTAGCCGCTGGATGCCCGTAGGCAATGTTTTCAGCGATGCTGAGGGGGAGCAAAAACGGCTCCTGCAAAACCAGGGAAATTTGGGAGCGCAAACTCTCTAGCTGAATTTCGCGGAGATCTTGCCCATCAAAGGTTACCCGGCCTTGCCAGGGGTCAAATAAACGCAGAATAAGGGAGACAAGGGTACTCTTTCCGGCACCAGTTGCTCCTACCAGGGCAACACTCTCACCTGGCCGGGCTTCCAGCGTAATATGGTGCAAAATGGGGCGATCGGGCGTGTAGCCAAAGCTAACGTTTTCTAGACCAATATAGCCCTGAATAGACCCGGTAACCCTTCCTAGCCGTTGAGCGCCTGGTTGATCTTTGACCCTGTCCTCCACAGCTAAAATTTCCAGCACCCGATTGGCTCTGGCGGTTGACGCTGCATAGCCGATTGATAGGTAGGCCAAGGTTTGCATTGGTACATACAGGGAAGTCAGGTAAGCCTGAAACACCAGGAGACTGCCAACTGTAAGTTGCCCCCTTAGCACATGCAGCCCACCAACAATCATGACGCCAACCTGACCGATCATCGTCACAGCGTTGACCCCAACCTTAAACTGCATCTGGGACATGAGCGCCTTCAAATAGGCTCGCAAGGTCTGGCGAGATAACCGATGGAAACGGGCATCTTCCTGCTCCTCCCGGCCAAAAGCCTGAATTAATGGCAAAGAAGTCAGGGTTTGTTCCGCCAGTGCCATCATCTCACCCTCCAAGGCTTGATGATGGTAGGTACGTTCGCTCATCGGTCGGTCAAACACCCGTATCAGAACAGCCAGCAGTGGAGCAAAGGCGATAGCCAACAACGCTAAAACCCGATCCAACTGCCACATCACCCCAAAGACCACGATCAGGGTTGTCAGGGAAGTGACGATCGGTAGATACACCCCCAAGATCAGCTGGCAGATACAACTACTATCATTAACGACCCGTCGTATCAGGTCGCCTGTTGGCCTTTGACTATGGAACGCCAGGGAAAGTTGTTGAAGATGCTGAAATAAAGCCCCCCCTAGAGCGTAGGTCAGCCGCTCACCAACGCCCGTTGTTAAGTAGTTTTGGGCGATCGCAACAAACTGTTGGCTCCAAAACAGCACCACCGTAGCACCAGCGAGCCAGGCCAATGCCCCCAGTGGGGCCGCCCCGCCGGGTAAGGCGGTGAGCCAGGTAAGGCTATCGGGTAGCGGCTGGCGAGTCAGCACCTGATCGACAATTAATTTCAAAGGCCAGGGTTGCAGGGTCTGGAGCCCTACCCCTAGCCCCATCAAGACAAGAATTACCCCCAGGCTCTGCCAGTGGGGCAGCGCGTAACGACCCAGTTGTCGCCACCAGATCTTCATAGCATAGCCCCTCCCAAGGGAGAACATTGGGATTGTAAAACCTGGGCGGAGTACAAACGGAAGTAAAGCCCCCTGCTGGCCAATAGGGCCTGATGGCTGCCGACTTCGACAATCCGGCCCTGATCTAAAACCACAATGCGATGTGCCTGTCGCACAGTCGAGAGCCGATGAGCAATGATCAATGTTGTGCGGCCTCCTGTGAGTTGTTTCAGTGCGTCCATCACAGAGGTCTCAGTGGTCAAATCCAGGGCTGAGGTCGGTTCATCTAAAATCAGAATCGGTGCATTTTTTAGCAACGCCTGCGCGATCGAGAGCCTCTGCTTCTGTCCACCAGACAGGGGGTTGCCCCGTTCACCAAGCAGGGTGTCGTAACCTTGAGGTAATTGACGAATAAATTCATCAGCGTTGGCCAGCTCAGCCGCCCGAATAATCTCTGAACGGGAGGCGTTGGGACAGCCGTAGGCAATGTTATCAGCAACTGTGAGTGGCAATAGGAAGGGTTCTTGTAGAACCAGGCCAATATGCGATCGCAGACTCTTTAACTGAATTTGGCGCAGATCGATGTCATCTAGCAGGATGCGACCCTGCCAGGGGTCAAAAAATCGCGGCAGTAAGGAGACCAGCGTACTTTTGCCAGCCCCTGTGGCACCCACAAGGGCGATCGTCTCACCAGGCAAGACCTCCAAATCAATCTCCTTCAAGATTGGCGAGCCCGGCTGGTAGCCAAAAGTGACGCCCTTGAACTCTAACTTTCCCGCCACGTAAGCGGGTAGTGGTTTGGCGACGGGGCTTTCTTGTACCATGGGCTGGGTTTCTAGCACCTCCATCACCCGCTCAAGGTTGGCTTCAGCGGCTTTTACCTGACTATAGGTCGTCAACAATCCCCGAAAGGCAGCCTGCATCAAATTTAAGTAAGCAAGAAAAACCAGGAGGCTGCCTACGGTCATCGCCCCCCCTAAAACCTGCCGGCCCGCAACATAGAGAACCAGGGCTGTACCAACGGTAACCACAGAACCATTGACTAATTCATAGGCGCTGTTAACCAGGCCACCCTTTTGCACCAGGGTCACTGTCTCAGTCGCTAACCGCTGAAACTCAGAAGTATTGCGGGCTCCGGTACCAAAGACCTGAACCATTGGGATTGCGGTCAGCGTTTGATGAACAAAACTGACCAGGCGTGACTTTGCCTCTCGATTTAAGCTGGCGCGACGTTTGATTTTAGTCCCAAAAACCAGGGCTACCCCCCCCATGAGAGGCGCAAGTCCAAAACAGAGCAGGGTCAGTAATGGATTGAGTTGCCAGGCCAGGAAGCCCACGGAGCCCAGGGTAAATAGGTGCTGCGCTGGCGTAATTAGGAGCGCGCTGGTCAAGGTATAGATGCAGTAAGTATCCTCAGTCAACCGACTTAAGGCATCGCCAACTGTACGATCTTGATGAAACAGTAATGAGAGGCGTTGCAGTTGCTGAAATAGCTGCCCCGACAAGTCATAAACCATGCTCTGTCCGATCTCACCCCACATCCAGGTCAGCCCCACATCCAGGGCTGCGTTCAAACAGTAGAGTCCCAGACTGGCCAGGGCAGCAAAGATAATCAGGCTAATTGGGTCAAAGTTGACAGCCAACACTGCAAAGTCTTGTTTCAGTAACACGGGTACAGGCTGCCCCCCCAGGGCAGAATCCACCATTAGTTTGAGGGGCCAGGGTTGTAAAGCCGTTGTGATGGAGGTAGCCGCAGTTAATAGCAGAACCAATAGTAAGCTCCGCCACCTGGAGCGGGGATACTGCATGAGAAACCTGTATCGCTCAAAAGCCATACGGCTAACCTGTTTTTTCCTCAATTACCCGAACGGCTTGTAAATAAGAAGCCGTCGCGATCGCACTGTCTCGCAGCAAGGCGATCCCAAAGCCAAGACTGATAACAGCCAGAATGATTGCTGCAACAAAAGCGTGATCTAAGAAAGCACAGACCAACAAAACCATGAAAAGAGAGATTAAGCCTATAGCGATGGGCGACACCTTGGGCCAAGCCCGTAATCGCATCAACTGCTTCCCTCCACCATGCTCTTCTACAGCCATCAGCAGCCGCATACAGCCCGATAAACCACCCCTGATCTCCAAATCCCAGGGGTCAAAATCACCGCCATGAATGACGATCGCTCCCTGCTGATTTAAGGCGTGGCAAAGCTCTGAGAGGTACTGTTCGGATGAGTGCCAGGACTCAGACCAAATTGTGTTGCTTCGGGGAACTGGCCATCGGAATGTTTTATTTCCTCGTCTTCTCCAGGGGGTCAGATCATTGTCTAATCGGCCCCAGAGCCGGGCCAGGGGTTGCATCAGGTAAAGCAGGGTGGTTAGCCCATAGCGTTGCAATCGTTTACCCCAAGAAAGTTGAGGTGTTGTAAAGCTTGCCTGAGTAACACTCCAGATTGTTTGAATAATGGGGATGGCAATGGCAACAAACAACAATGGTAATGCCCACAGGGCCGGTTTCCAGAAGAGGCCGATCGCTGACAACCCAGCGGGCAGCAAAGCCAGCAAATACCATTCAGGCATAGCGGGTAAGGCACTGAGGAGACCTGGTGCTGGCTGGTAGAGTGATTGAAACAAGGCACTGCCCCAGCTACCGTGGTATATCCGTTGTTTTTGAGGCGGTAGCATTTTGATCAAGCCTCTGCCATATAATCGACCTTCCCAACTAAGGTGACCAACTGCGTTATACCGTTCTGGCCATTTTGCTTCCAGTAGCGCTTCCGCCTTTCCGTATCCTTTTTGCTGCTTCCAATAGGTTTTCACGCAGTTCCGCCGACGGTGCCAGACCAGAGCTGCGGGGCTGAACCCAATTTTCCATCCCTGGGCTTGTAATCGCCAGCAGATATCAACGTCATCGCCAGCCGCCCGAAATCGAGGATCAAAGCCATCAATGGCCTTCAGCTTATCAACCCAAAAGGCCATATTACAACCAGGAATATGCTCTGCCTCCTGATCAGAAACCAGCACATGCACAGGGCCGCCAGGGGCATTCGCCACGCAGTCAGCGATCCAACCATCCCCGACTGGCGGTAGATTAGGGCCTCCCACTGCCGCCCAATCTCCCTGCAAAAAAGTAAGAACCAGGTAGGTTAGCCAATCAGGGTCTGGATAGGCATCGTCATCAATATAGGCAATAATCTCGCCAGTTGCCGCCTCTAGCGCGGTATTGCGAGCGCAACTAAGCCCCTTGTTTTGCTCATGAACAATGACACGAACGCCGTCATACCCTCTGGCAATCTGGGCCAGGCCATCGATCGACCCATCGTCTACAACAATCGTTTCAAAGTTGGGATATTTAAGCTGCTGCAGCGCCGACAGTGTATCTCGAACTGTGGGAGAGCCATTATAAGAACATACTGCAACGGAAATTCGAGGCCACTGGATTTGGGAAAGAAAAGGCATTGCTGCAAAGGTTTCCCTGACTTTCGTCAAGGCTGGTTTAGACTGGCGGTTGCGAGTTGTTAACCCAAAATCCCAATCTTCAATTTCAGATCCACCGCGATACCATTCGTCAGTCCAGGCAAAGATAAAGCAACCGGCACAACCCGCCTCAAAAATGCTGTGAATTTGCCACTCTAAGACTTCAGCCTGGGTGATCTTGCCGTTGCGCTGGCTGTCCAAACCAATTTCTGCCATCACCAGTGGCTTATCTCCAGCCAGGTTTTGCAGACGCGCTAAATAAGCTAAAAGACGGTCTTGCGACTCTAAATAAACATTGAAACAGTAAAAATCTACAAAGGAAGTCTGCAAATATTCTGTGCTGGGATAATTAACGTAGGTTACCAGACTATCTGGATCTTCAGACTTAACTGCCCGATAGAGTTGCTCAAGAAATCTTTCGACCCGTTTTGGGCCGTACCATCGAACGATCGAGGCCGGTATTTCATTACCAATAACAAAACATAAAAGGGCTGGGTGCTGCCTACAAGCACGAACGGCCAAACGCACTCGTTGCTCAATGGCTTTAATCCGACTGTTTTCGTCTAGAAATGCAATATGTTGCTCCCAGGGTAGCCCCACCATAACCCGTAAACAGGTTTCCCAGGCAATATCCAACAGCCAACGGGGTGGAGGAGTATAGACCCGCACTGCATTAACACCATTAACGGCCATGCGGGCAAAGTCTTGAGCCACAACTTCTGGTTCTGGGAAAGCATCTCCTTCTGAGTTAGGATGAAACGTCCCGTAAGTAACGCCCTTGATATAAAATTTCTCTCCGTTACTAAAGAGAAATTTTCCTGATACCTGTAACCTGTGTTCACGCAGGTAATCTTGTTTAGAACCCAGTTGATTAGGCTCAAGTGAAGTGTGATTAATAAGTTCCAGACGAGAGTGTTTCAATACCATTAGACTCATGCAAAATACAGACAAATGGTCGGCTTCTTTATCTCATTGACGAATAACTTTCGAAGCATCGCCGACAAAAAGAACCTTATGGTTGCCATTTCAATTATTTCAGCTCTAATTGCACTAAGAATTATGAATTTAGTCGAACAAAAACCTTCATGATGTGCTGCACAACCGGGTTAACGCATTGTAGGTGAGGATCAATACGCCAAGTAGAGCAAGGACATCCTACGCAAGACTGTATACTATATACTATTGAATTTATCGTCTTAACGATACTCGATCTGCAACCTGAGCTACATATTAATTGAAGGCATTCATTACTTCAATTATACACTCTTTTTATAGGAAAGATAGATCTAAATGTTTAATCAGAATAGTTGGGCATAATCTAAAAAAGCTCCGGAAGTTAAGGTATATTTTTTTACTACATTTTATCTAAATTACCTTAGGTAGAGATCCATACAGTTGCCTTCTTTTGGTATCGTTTGTCTCAGCAAATGCGCAAATTTTGGTGTCTGTTTCTTCAGTCAGGTCATAGAATTAAAAGCTTGTACCTTAGCTCGACTTTATCCAAATGCCAAAACCTTTACATGGCACTGGCTCTGACAAACTAGATTTGCTCTAGACTTTTCAACATGTCGCTCAAACATGGCGTATCTGAAAAAGTTTAGCTTTCTAGCTGTGATCCAGGTACTGCCGGAAATGGCACCAACTCCAAATAGCCAAAGTCGAGGAGAAAGATATCAGCTAAATGAGGACTACTTTCGGTTCTCAGATCGTAACATCTCAATAACCGCTGGTAAAAGGAGTTTGGAGAGCAAGGGAAGGAAGGGGGGCAATGAGTGGTTTGCCTATTTCAGCAGTCGTCGCAGCAAAAGTCATCGCAACTTTCTGGAAGTGCTTCAGGGAAGGAGTCTCAGCTATGTTCTCAATGAAGAGACGCCAAGCGGTATTTAGAGTCCCAGGGGCTAGCGGCCAAGTATTGGCAGACCCTCAACTTTTCAGAGACGGTGTTAGCAGTTGAAGCTAGCCAGTGGCAAGGCTATCTATCCGGTTTAGGGATTGTCAGCGCCAAAGCGGTGCGGGTTGTTACCGAAGCAGCATTACTCGGTGGCCTGATGGCCCAAGGAATTGGGCAAAACCTGCGGATTCTCAGTGATGGGGCTGGCCAATTCAATCTCCTCCTACATGGATTGTGTTGGGTGCATGCGGAACGGTCGCTGCGACGGTTGCAGGGTAATACGAAGCAGCAACGAGAAAATCTGTTGGCGATCAAAAAGTCTGGGTTAATAGGCAGTAGCGAGAGGCAGGACTTGATGCTTTTGCCAATAGAGATCCCATGATTGATTTAACATAACAGTCTTCAATGCAGCTAATGCATCCGCAGTCGCTTCTGACCAATGCATGCCTCGATTCTTCTGTCGTTTTGCAACAATCAAGTCACAGGCTTTCTCGGCATGAGCACTACCGATATATTGCTGCTGTCGACGACGCTCACCATAATTGACGATGTAAGGTTTTCGGGCTCTGAGATAGTCAATCAATTCTTGCAGCTTTTGCTCATTCTTGGTTTGCGGACGACAGGCTTCCAACGCTTCTAAGGCAACGTCTACCTGCCCTTTCCACAGGGAAGCAGAAAGCGTTTTCTTGAGTGCTGTTTTAGCCTCACGGGTGGCACCAATCATGCTGGCGAAGTTAGCGCATTTACGATGTAAGTGATACCAGTCGAGCAGGAGTTCTTTATGCGTAAAGGTGCTCAGCTTGGTTTCAAAAAAATCACGTAGCCACTTGGCCCCATCGCCTAACAGGGTCACCCAACCACTCAAACCACCACAGAAGAACAGCAGCAGCACCAGTTGTCGGAGTAAGAGTGAGCCGGTCCCACTCAGATAACGATAGCCGTCTGGAGTCGCGACCCGAGCCACCCGGAGGGTCAGCCATTAATCCGCTTGGGGACGACGCACTAAGATGTCATCGGCCGCACGGATGGCTGCCCCATGCCGTTGGACGATAAGTCTCACTTCACTTTTGCTGATTACATGAGGCTGTTGCGTTTGCCAGCCCAGTAAGCGTTCCACCGTGGCAAACGGCAAGTCCTGCGGCAACAGACAGGCCCATTCTTGCAAATTGCGGGTGATAATCGTCCCGTTGTGATCGGGCAAAAGCTCATTTCCTGGCATGCTGTGCTGATTACTCTGACGATTAAAGCAGACTTGTCGCTCCAGGTGAACGATGCCCAAGCGACAGGCGACTTTTTGACTGGCGTAGCCGTCCATCTCGATCTCTCCCGGTTCAAATTGAGCACAATAGTGTTCGACCTGTTGTTGGTCGAGAATATTCCACTGCTGGCTCAACAGGTTACGCATTAAGTCTTGCCCAATTCTCAGTGTCTGCTGCTCTAATGCCTCTAACGAATCCCGGCTGGGTGAGTCTGGTTGCACCTCCAATGC
>JBJTUO010000141.1:0-6721 GCA_046080785.1 Leptolyngbyaceae cyanobacterium
CAACAGGGGGATTGGCAGCACTAGAATTAACCGGGGAATTGACAGTGGGATTTGTTGAAGGCATAACCATGAGTAATTAACCTCACCTTAGACAGTAATTTGGGGTAGGGTCGGTGTCTCATTCATGTTGGCACACAGGGGAGTCCCCTTGATATGGAATAAGTCAAACAATAAGTCAAACAGTCAATTACCACCTGCTGAAGCAGGTGGCTTGCCTTTCCGGGCTGTAAGCCCTCCCTTCCGAGCAAAGCTCGGCTGAAAGTCTCCTGCCCATGCAGGCTAAAGCCCCTCCCGTTACTCCTCTCCCTCCACCCGAAAGTCATCGTCATGACGGTCGTGATTTTGATTCTCGATATACTTCATCACCATCTCGTCTGTCACATTGCCGCTACTACAGCAGAAGTATCCTCTCGCCCAGATATGCCGTCCCCAAAATTGCTTCTGTAACATCGGAAACTCTTGCAGCAGTTTATAGGCACTTTTGCCTTTGAGCCATTGCACCAATCGGCTAATCGTCACCTGCGGGGGAATCGACACGAAAAGATGGATGTGATCCTTCGACACATGCCCTTTCATGATCGTGACTTCATGCTCCAAGCAGACTTGACGGATCAATTCCCGTACTCGCAGCCCCACGTCCCCCACTAGTACTGGGCGACGATACTTTGTGACCCAAACGATGTGGAGGTGGATTTCATAGACGGTATGCGCGCCATGCCGATAATTCTTCACTCCCAACTTCTACCATGTTTGGCGCGCTTGCTGAAGCCTTCGCCTGAAGGCGAGGGTTTTGACCCTCCCAGAATGAGACAATAAAGAAGTGTATACTACAGTGCAAGTGGTAATTACCACCTAAATTTTTTACAGTTCACATTAAGCACTCATCTTAATTATGACAACAACATTACAGCGCGTCGAGCGCCAAAATGCCTGGAGTCAGTTTTGCGAGTGGGTCACCAGCACCAATAACCGGCTTTATGTAGGCTGGTTTGGCGTTCTGATGATTCCTACCCTACTGACCGCGACCATTGCCTACATCATCGCCTTCATTGCCGCACCTCCCGTCGACATCGACGGCATACGTGAGCCCGTTGCAGGTTCCTTGCTGTATGGTAACAACATCATCTCCGGTGCCGTAGTACCCTCCTCCAACGCGATCGGGTTGCACTTCTACCCCATTTGGGAAGCAGCCTCCTTAGATGAATGGCTGTACAACGGTGGCCCCTACCAACTCGTAATCTTTCACTTCCTGATTGGCGTCTTCTGCTACATGGGCCGTGAATGGGAACTGAGCTACCGGTTAGGGATGCGTCCATGGATCTGCGTCGCTTACTCCGCGCCAGTTGCCGCTGCGACCGCCGTATTTTTGATCTACCCGATTGGACAAGGCTCCTTCTCCGATGGTATGCCCCTGGGTATTTCCGGTACCTTCAACTTCATGTTCGTGTTCCAAGCCGAGCATAATATCTTGATGCACCCGTTCCACATGTTGGGCGTCGCTGGGGTATTTGGTGGTAGCTTGTTTTCCGCGATGCACGGTTCATTGGTGACCTCCTCCCTGGTGCGTGATACCACCGAAGTTGAATCGCAGAATTATTGCTACAAATTTGGTCAAGAAGAAGAGACCTACAACATCGTGGCAGCGCACGGCTACTTTGGCCGGTTGATCTTCCAATATGCCAGCTTCAACAACAGTCGGAGCCTGCACTTCTTCCTGGGAGCATGGCCAGTCGTAGGGATTTGGTTTACCGCCTTGGGTGTGAGCACCATGGCATTCAACCTGAATGGGTTTAACTTCAACCAATCGATTGTGGACTCACAGGGTCGTGTGGTGAGCACCTGGGCTGATGTGCTGAACCGGGCGAATCTGGGGATGGAAGTGATGCACGAGCGGAATGCGCACAACTTCCCGTTAGACTTAGCTGCGGGTGAAGCTGCGCCGATTGCGCTGCAAGCCCCTGCAATCAATGGTTAATTGTTAGTCAACGATTGATTTAGTCAGAGAAGCGCCTCCTACGGGGGGCGCTTTTTGTATGCTTGTAAATGCGTGTTAGCCGGGTTGACCTTAGCTATATCATCAAATTCTGTAATCCTGTAAACAGCATTTCCACGGAAATATGTTATTTTTCATAGAAATGGTATAGATTGAATAGCCCCATTGGCTAAGAAAAAAGCCTATCAAACCTCAGTTCCGCTTTTCATTAAAGGAGTGCTTCTATGGATCTGGCTATGGGAGATCTAGTGCATCAGGCATTTGCCTCTGGATATTTAAGCCTGGAAGCAGAAGATCACCTCCGTAAACTTCTGCGCTCAAAGTATAGTCCAGATGAAATGAAGGAATTTATGCGTCTCCAATTTGCGGTTGTTTCAGGCACCATCCGCCAAGAATCTCGTGAATTAGCTCGTCGGGGCTGTTCAGCCTAATTTCATAAGGTACGAGTGGCTCAGGGTGCCTTCCTGTTTTATCGGGTGTATGCTGGGGATTGCTAATTTCAGGGATAAAAAAGTAAAGGATACTTAAAACAAAGCTTTAAGTATCCTGTCGTTTATTTTATTGGTCTTGACTTCAAGAAGCGATCGCTGTGGTTCGACGAGGTCGGCTCCCAGAATTCTTATTCATGGTTTCTTCTCCTACAGGCTTCACCGCTTGTAGCAACACAATCAACATGGGGTTACTTTGCAGTTCTCGTCGTAAGGCCCGTTGCAATTCTCCTTCTAGTTGGGCCCGTACGCCTTCCCAGTCAATCTCGGTTTGATCCTTGCCGTAGGTGTGAACAAACTCTTGCCAGCGATCGCTCAGGGTCGCCTCAATCGTGTTTTCTACCTTGCCTTGTAGCTTCTTCAAATCAATAGCCGTCACGACCCCTCGTAGATTTACCTGAGGCGATCCAACTAGCTGCCCTGCCTTGTCGATCGCCACCGCGACGGTTACCACGCCATCCTCAGCTAATTGTTGCCGCTCACGCAACACCCGGTCGTCCACAATGCCCGTGCGGGAAGTATCCATTAACTCAATCCCGGCGGGCACACGGCTGCCAAGACGAATGGAACTTTCAGTTAGCTCCACCACATCCCCGTTGTCAATAATCACCATATTTTCTGAAGGGACGCCCATACTTTGAGCGGTTTGGGCATGCTTTACCAGCATCCGGTGTTCACCATGCACAGGTAAAAAGAATTTGGGGCGGGTCAGGGCTAGCATTAATTTCTGATCCTCCTGACAACCATGGCCAGAGACGTGAATTCCTTGTTCTTTACCGTAAATTACCTTTGCCCCCTGGATCATGAGCTTATCGATAGTATTCACTACCGCGATCGTATTGCCGGGAATCGGGTTGGCTGAAAACACTACTGTATCCCCCGCCCGAATCTTAATCTGGCGATGCTCTCCATTGGCAATGCGGGTCAGGGCTGACATCGGCTCACCCTGAGAACCGGTTGTGAGAATCAACACATTCTCATCTGGCAGTTTATGAATCACATGTAACGGCTGCAACAGGGAATCATCACACTTGATATAACCCAGTTCCCGGGCATGGGCAATCACATTCAACATGGAGCGGCCCAACACCGAAACGACCCGATCGTGCTTCTTGGCCAGTTCTAGGATCATGTTGACCCGGTGTACCGAGGATGCAAAGGTGGTCACCAGCAAACGGCCCGATGCCTGGCTAAAGACCCGGTCTAAATTTGGGTAAACCGATCGCTCAGAAGGGGTGTAACCAGGGATCTCCGCATTGGTGGAGTCGCTGATTAAACAATGGACGCCCTGCTCACCATACTCGGCCAACCGTTGAAAATCAAAGACTTCTCCATCCACAGGGGTGTGGTCGATCTTGAAGTCTCCGGTATGAATCACTACGCCAACCGGTGTACGGATTGCCACCGTAAAGCTATCCGCGATGGAGTGGGTATTGCGAATGAACTCGATTAAAAAGTTTTTGCCTAGGCGTACCGTCTCACGGGGGCGCACCGTGCGTAACTCTGCGCGATTGCGGACACCAGCCTCGTCCAACTTATCTGCCAGCAGGGTCATGGCTAAACGAGGGCCGTAGATCACTGGGATCTCAAATTGCTTCAAATGAAAGGGAATGCCGCCAATATGATCTTCGTGGCCGTGGGTAACAATCATGCCCTTAATTTTGTCTCGGTTTTCGCGCAGGTAGGTCATGTCGGGCAGCACGATATTGACTCCATGCATGCCATCGGTGGGGAATGCTAATCCTGCATCCAACAGGATTATTTCGTCATTAAACTCAAACACACAGGTGTTTTTGCCGATTTCGTGTAACCCACCCAGAGGAATAATTTTTAGCATTGGTTGAGATTTAGCTTGGGCCATTAGGATCCTTAGGTAAACAGTAAATAGAAAGTCGAAAAGCAATTCAGGGTAGCCCGACTGCTCAAACCCCGATTAAGCTGTGATTGAGGTGTCAAAACTAGAAGCGTGGGGACTGTCTAGAGAAGGGATAGCTCAGTTAAAGCAGCCTGAAGCGCTGCAGCGACGGTGGGAGAGGAATCTAGCAGTGGTGGGCGGGTCGGGCCAACTCCCCAACCCTGCATTTGTAAGGCTGCTTTTACAGGAATTGGATTGGTTGTTACAAATAAGGCTTTAAATAGGGGGAACAATTGGAGATGGATCTGAAGTGCGGCCTGAACCTGCCCTGCTTCAAATAATCGCACCATTTGGTGTAATTGAGGGCCAACTAAATGACTGGCAACACTGATTACTCCAGCAGCACCCACTGCCAACAGGGGCAGGGTAAGGGAGTCGTCTCCGGAGTAGATCCCAAATTCAGCAGGGGTACCCCGGCGAATTTGACTGGCCTGATCCAAATTGCCACTGGCTTCCTTAATGCCAACAATATTTGAAATTTCTGCCAATCGAATGACAGTCTCTGGCAGCAGATTCTGACCAGTACGCCCTGGAATGTTATACAAGAGAATCGGTAAATCAGGAGCCGATTCGGCGATTGCCTTAAAGTGTTGATACAACCCAGCCTGAGGCGGTTTGTTATAGTATGGAACGACCTGAAGTGACCCATCTAACCCTAATCTAACCGCTTTTTGCGTTGCTTCTATAGCTTCTTGGGTTGAATTAGACCCTGTACCTGCGATGATTTTGGCCTTACCGCCAACGGCTTGCTGCACAACTCGGAACAGCTCAAATTCTTCCTCCCAGCTCAGTGACGGAGACTCGCCAGTTGTACCGCACACAACCAGGGCGTCTGTACCGTTTTCTACCAGATGAGCTGCCAGCTTCTCGGTAACCCCGTAGTCTACATTACCATCCGATTTAAACGGCGTCACCATTGCAGTCAAAACACGTCCAAAATTTACCACACTCGCTTGAGACTCCTTACGATTCGATCTGAGAGAAAATTCAAGACTGACTACAGATGCTTTCTATTATCTCTAAAAATCAACAGTTGTCAGTTCAGATTCAGGTACGGAATACCGTCAACTGCTAACCCCGGCCATTGTAGGACGAAGTAAATTTTTGTGGGCCAGCAGTTCTGCAATCTGGATCGCATTCAGGGCCGCCCCTTTACGAATCTGATCCCCACAGAGCCATAGATCTAGTCCACAGGGATGGGAAATATCCTGCCGGATGCGCCCCACCAGTACCTCATCTTGGCCACTGGCATCGATCGGCATAGGGAAATAGTTGGCTTCCCAATCTTCTACCAGCTTTACACCAGGGGCCTGACTCAAAATTTGACGGGCTTGCTCTACACTAAAGGGCTGACTAAACTCCAGGTTTAACGCTTCCGAATGGGCCCGTAAAACTGGCACCCGCACACAAGTTGCTGTGACCCGTAGGTCAGGCACTCCAAAAATTTTACGAGTCTCGTTCACCATCTTCATTTCTTCCTCACAGTAACCCTGTTCATTAAGTCTGGAGTTATGAGGGAATAAATTAAAGGCCAGAGGGTAGGGAAACGCTTGCGCCACTGGCTTCTCACCGGAGAGGATAGCCTGAGCCTGACTTTTGACTTCCTCCATCGCTCGAGCACCAGCCCCACTGGCAGATTGGTAAGTTGCCGCGACAATGCGCTGAATCGGTTGCACCTGATGCAGGGGGTAGATTGCTACTGCCATCAAAATAGTTGTGCAGTTGGGGTTGGCAATGACGCCCTGATGGCTACTGGCCGCATCGGGGTTGACCTCTGGCACGATCAGCGGCACGCTTGGATCCATGCGGAAGGCGCTGGAGTTATCAATCACAACGGCACCAGCCTTGATTGCCGTTGCAGCCCAGGTGCGGGAAGTAGAAGCTCCCGCCGAGGCCAGCACCAGATCTACCCCCCTAAAGGCCTGATCACTGACCACTTCTACTGGAATGGCTTCTCCCTTGAACATGAGGGACTGCCCCACAGAACGGGGAGAGGCCAACAACTTCAGACTTGAGATCGGAAAGTTCCTTGCTTCTAACAAGTCGAGCAACTCTGCGCCGACAGCCCCGGTCGCCCCCAAAATTGCAACCCGATAATGTTGAGTCAAATTAATCTCCTCCCAATGAATACAATGATTACAAGACTTAAAAATTAATCAGAGTTTAAATAATGACAGGCAGCTGCACTGGATTGAAGCGTCTGTGCTAGTTTTGCGTTTCATCAAAAACTCTAAATTTATAATTGGTATTTGTGATCGGTTATTTCTAGTCAACCGCAACCTTGTAATCTGCTGGAACTAAATTAAACAATAATTTATTATTGGC
>JBJTUO010000142.1:0-9541 GCA_046080785.1 Leptolyngbyaceae cyanobacterium
GCGCCACGCATCCAGAGGGGCTTTGGTATCAGTTAAAGAAAAATACCCAACTGCATGTTATCTCTGGTGCTAGTGCTGGCGATAAACAGCGTCAGCGTCATGTTTGTTTTGATCGTGACTGCCTTGAGCAAGTTTTACTGAGGGTGCAGACCCGTGGCATGAAGTACAAAATTCGCTGCGAAAAGCCACTCAATTTTTTAGTTAAAGACTACGATGGCGTCGTATTTGAGATGGAAGAGGTCTCAAATTAATGAGTCGAACTTAGTCGATAGGTCGCCTTTACCTTAGGCCCAAACACAATGACATCAGCGGGCTGGAGCACCAGAGTTTGAACTTTCTGGCCATTTACAAGTATGCCATTCGTACTCAGCTTGCCACTCGGGCTTCCATCAGTAATCTGATAAGTCATTCTACCATTGCTTTCGACAATACAAGTTAAAATTGCATGATGGCGAGAGGCAAAGCGAGAATGGAGACAGATATCGTTACTGGTATCACGACCAATACTGTATTGCTGTCGATCAAGCAAAATTTCTCGCTCTCCCCAATCATCTTCTACCACCAGAAAAGGTTGGCTGGTAAAAGGGTGAACCCCTTGATTAGAATCGAACGAACCCTCGATTGGAAATAATTCATTAACACCTACTGCATCCAGCCCACCATATCCTGCCCTGTAACAGTTGGGATCTGTTGCTTGTGTATTATAACCAATGCTGGATTGTTCTAAGGTTTGATTGCGAGTATGCCAGGCAACCTGATCATCTGGCTGCAAGGCCAAGGCCTGATCAAAACAAGCGATCGCCTCCTCTTTACGGTTTAAATCTATCAGGGCATTACCCCGATTACGCCATGCCACCGCATTATTGCCATTAATGGCAAGCACCCGGCGGTAGCAATCCAGCGCCTGTTCCGCGTACTTTAACCCATATAACAGAGCATTGCCTCGATTTTGCCAAGCCAGTTCATGGTTGGGCTGAATTTGTAGCGCTTGACTATAGCACCGCATCGCTTCGGCATAGTTGCCTAACCCGTACTGGAAAGCGTTGCCCTGATCATGCCAGATCTCGCAGGCTGCACTGGAGGGTGGCCTTAAGCTCAATGCCCGATCAAAGCTGGCGATCGCATCCAAATAGCAGCCTTGACATTCCAGCGCCAACCCCCGCTCATACCAGGCCTCATAGAAGTCGGGATAAACCTCTAATACACGATTAAAACGAGAGACCGCACCTTCATGATCATCTATCGCCGCCGCTGCCAGCCCTTGCCGAAACCAAAGAAGCGTTTCCCCACTCAGAAGAATTTGACTCGTGTCTAACATAGGTCACTGTCTGCAATAAAGCACCCGAAAACCCAGACAATTCGTAGATACGATCTCATCACTAGCTCAACAGGACATCGGCCTCCGGTCTTTTATCTATTGTTAGGAAATATTTCCATCGTATCGTCTCTTTCCATAGAAAAAAGAAAAATCCGGATAGTCTGTAACAGTTTTTAATAAGCTTGATTAATTTTAGCCGAGGAGAGAAGCCTTCTAGCATAGATTGGCCCATGCAGAACTGTAATACCTGCGTTTGAGTGGTAGTCTGAAATATTGGTTATCGTCAGAGACAAGTCAACAGATTATCAGGATGACACAAGCGGAGTGGGTTATGAGGATTGGGTCTCAGGAGCATAAGCAACTATTTTGTCGCAGTTTTATTGCGAGTCACCGACTGTATGAGCCAGAAAATCTGCCCTGGCCCCAACTGGATAGTGCCACCTTAAAACGGCTTCAGAGCATTCCGTTTTGGGATGAGGCGCTCTACACTGAGCGCAGGGCAGGGGATATGCTAAGCACCTACGCCGCGATGGTCAGCGACCCATTGATTAGAGAGGCGATCGCCCTCCAGGGTCAGGAAGAATCACGCCACGGGCGGCTGATTCAGTTCCTAATCAATCACTACAATCTGAAAGTCCCAGAGCGGCTTGTGCGCGACATTCCCCAAAATATTGGCCCAGAATTTGTTAAGTTTGGCTATGGTGAATGTTTTGACTCCTTCTTTGCCTTTGGTTTGTTTGGTATTGCCCGACAGGCTGGGTTAATGCCCGAAGCCTTCTTCACCATCTTTGACCCGGTCTTAGATGAGGAAGCCCGTCACATGGTATTTTTTGTCAATTGGATTGCCTATCAGTTGGAAACGGAAGGCAAAGGAGCCTGGCGCGGGGTTCATTCTCTCTGGCAATATACTGGAGCCTTGCAGCGTCGTCTGGGTACGCTCAAGGGGGGCGGCAAGCAGAAGGGCAGCAGTAAGAAGGGGTTTACAGCCACGGGTGCCCAATCATTGGCTTTAGATTTAACCCTAGAAAAATTTCTGGAAACCTGTCTGCAAGAAAATGAGAAGCGCATGAGCCTCTATGATAATCGGCTGCTGAAGCCGGCCTTTTTGCCTGGGGTAACCTCGGCTGCCTTGCAAACTATCCGCCTGCTACCAAAGCGTAAATCTCGGCCAGTGGCAGATCCAGTTTGATCAGGAAGAGGTCACAACGGTGACGCCACTGATTCCAACTATTCTGGTGCCCCAGGGCATGGAATGTCAGGCGGTCGCTCGTGGGCTGCGGGGTAGTCCTAATCCGCCTCAGATCCAGCCCTTACCAATGGGGATGGCTCCTGTGCGTGATTGCTTAAAGACCCTCTGCCAGAGCGGACAGTTAGTTACTGGCCAATCCGTTTTGGTCATGGGGCTTTGCGGTAGTCTCATGCCTGCTCATGCCGTCGGCGATGGGGTGCTCTATCAAGATTGTCGCCTGCCACATCAGATTCTGCCCTGCGACCGCCCCCTCACTGAAACGGTACACCAACAACTGGGAGATGCCGTGGCGCTGGTACATGCTTTGACCAGCGATCGGGTGATCACTGCTGCCGCTGAAAAACAGCACCTTGCAGCTCAGTTTCACACAGCGGTAGTTGATATGGAGGGGGCAGCCATTCTGGAAGTCTTGGGACAAGCTGGTATTGCTGTTGTCATGCTACGGGCGGTGAGTGACGATTGTCACCTTGATCTGCCGGATTTGGGTTCAGCCATTGCGCCCGATGGTGGCCTGCGCCCCCTGCCGCTGGCTCGATCGCTGCTCAGCCGCCCGATCGCTGCCACCCATTTAATTCGGGGTTCTCTGGCGGGGCTGAAGCAGCTAGAGCGACTGACCCATCAGATGTTTGCTTAACAAATGTTTGCTTAACAGATTGTTGCCATGTCACTCCCCCCCTCTTCTCTGATCAATTATCCCTATGCTTCAGGCCGACGGGTCGTCATGGGGCAACGAGGAGCGGTGGCGACTAGTCAGCCCCTGGCCACCCTGGCAGGGATGGAAATGCTATGGGCTGGGGGAAATGCAGTGGATGCCGCCGTCGCAATGGCGATCGCTTTGACGGTTGTGGAGCCAACCTCCAATGGCGTCGGCGGAGATCTGTTTGCCCTAGTTTGGGATGGCCGCATGCATGGCTTAAATGCATCGGGAAAAAGTCCAGCAGCCATGACCCTAGATCAATATAAGGGGTTGACCACTATTCCAGAACGGGGCTGGCTCAGTGTGACGGTGCCAGGGGCCGTCTCTGGCTGGCGGGCTCTATGGCAGCGTTGGGGGTCTCTGCCCTTTGAGCAATTGTTTGAACCTGCCATTCGCTATGCCCAGGAGGGCTACCCCGTCTCCCCAGAAACATCGATTTACTGGCAGCGGGCTGAAAGCGTCTATCTGCCCCTGACTCAACCGGAGTTTCAGCCCTTCCGCAATTTGTTTTTTCCGAAGGGCCGGGCGCCCCTACCGGGAGAAGTGTGGGCCAGTCTGGCCCATGCAGTGACGCTGAAGACGATCGCCGCTACGGGGGGAGAAAGTCTATACCGGGGGGCCCTGGCCCAACAACTGGCCACCTTTAGCGCCGCTACCGGGGGGCTGTTAACTCTGGCCGATTTAGCCAATCACCAGCCCCGCTGGGTCGATCCGATCGCCACTACCTACCGGGATGTAACGGTCTGGGAATTGCCTCCCAATACCCAGGGCATCCTTACCCTGATGGCCCTTAACATCCTGGAGGGCATTGATCTAGGGGCGCACCCCCGCGAGTCTGAGCAAAGTTATCACTACCAGATTGAAGCGATGAAACTGGCCCTGGCTGATGGGCTGGCCCATGTGAGTGATCCAGATTCAATGATCCGCCAGGTCTCGGATTTATTAGATAAGACCTACGCTGAACAACGACGATCGCAAATCCAGGAGCAGGCCATTTCCCTGGCTCAGCCGGGTCTATTCCCAGGGGGCACTGTTTACCTGGCGGCGGCAGATCAGGACTTAACCGTATCTCTGATCCAGTCCAATTTCAACGGCTTTGGGAGCGGTATTGTTGTACCCGAAACAGGGATTGCACTCCATGACCGGGCTTGCGGCTTTACTTTAGATCAGGGGCATCCCAATCAATTAGGCCCCAACAAACATCCCTTCCATACCATCATTCCAGGCTTTCTCAGTCGCAATGGCCACCCCTGGGGAGCCTTTGGTGTTATGGGAGGAGCAATGCAACCCCAGGGTCATCTACAGATGGTGGTTAATTTGGTGGACTATGGCCTCAACCCCCAGGCTGCCTTAGATGCCCCCCGTTGGCGCTTTTCGGAAGCAAATCGCGTGTTTCTAGAGGCCACAGTGGCACCGGAAATCGCAGCCGCGCTGCAACAACGTCAGCATCAAATCCGGCGGGGCGGCTTTTGGGGCCGGGGGCAGATCATTCTCAAGCAAAACGGGGTGCTGATCGCTGGCTCAGAACCCCGCGCCGATGGGTTGGCGATCGCCTGGTAATTTAGCCCTGGGTACTGCCTAATACCCCTTCGACCAGCCAGTTCATTTTCTCTAACTCGATCTCAGTCTGTTTATACTCCTGCCCTGCAGCCAGAATCGTTTTGCCCTGATTGTCTTGCAGCGGGCCTTTGTAAATGACCAGGGTGCCGTCTTTTAGTTTGGCGATCGCAGTGTCAGCCGCTTTTTTGGCATCCTCAGTGACTGCTGGCCCAAAGGGGGAGATTTTAACAAATCCCTGCTTGTAGCCACCCCGGACAAGGTGGGGAATGCCTCCGTTCATTAAGGTTTTTCCTGCTTTGATCCAAGTGATGTAGTCGGTGTAGATTTTAGACCAGTCCCACTCTGCCCCGGTGAGGTAACCTTTAGGCGCCAGACTAGACTGGTTGGCATGATACCCGACACAATAAATTCCTCGTTTTTCGGCAGTCTCCATCACAACCTTGGGGCTGTCGACATGGCAGGTAATCACATCCACCCCCTGATCCACCATACTGTTGGCGGCTTCTGCTTCCTTGACCGGTAAAGACCAATCCCCTGTAATAACGAGTTGAGTGGTTGCCTTGGGGTTGACACTCCTGGCACCCAAGGTAAAGCTATTGATGTTGCGTAGCACCTGAGGAATGGGTTTAGCTGCAATAAAGCCCAATTTGTTACTCTTGGTCATTTTGCCAGCCACAATTCCAGCCACATACTGGGCTTCGTCAATATAGCCAAAGTAGCTGCCGACATTATTGGGTAAGCCTTCTTTCCAGAGCCCGCCAGCATGAAAAAACTGGACATTGGGGTTTTGGGGGGCCAACTTAAGAACATGGGGGTCAAAGTAGCCAAAGGAAGTGGGAAATAGCACCGTTGCCCCTTCATTGATCATACTCAGCATTACTTCCTGCACCTCATTGGTTTCAGGGACGCTGGCCTGATCAATTACTTTAACTCCAGGAATTTTGGCTAAGCTTTGAGACCCCTCAAAGTGGGCCTGGTTATAGCCGTAGTCATCTTTAGGCCCGACGTAGATGAACCCAACCGTGAGTTCCTTGCCGTCAGTCGTCGGGCTAGGCGCCCCCCCTCCACCCGTTGCCTGGGGTTGGGGGGCTGGCGTACACCCGGCCCATAGCTTGGATGAAACGCCAAAGGCTCCCGTTGCCAGCAATCCGCGAATGATCTGACGCCGACCTAGATTAAGGGCACGATCGTTAGTCAAGGTCAACACTCCTCGTAAAAACACTAATAGTTTCAATTAAGCAGTTATAAAGATCGTTTAGTACATCCTTGCAGGCTTCTTTGGCTCTAACGCAGCGGTGGGCGCATAAAGTATCGCTGGCAAAAATAGGGCGAGGGCAGCGATCAAGGGGTTTTTATACAACAATTGAATCATAGAAAGTGATTGAATCGTGCATTGGGAGAGTGGGTTGTGTCCCTGAATACCATTTTTGACTGGATCGTAGTCGGTGGCGGTTTTACAGGAGCGGCGCTGGCTTATGAGTTGAGCCGCCATCAATTGCAGGTCTTGCTGGTAGAGCGGCATACTGCTTTGCAGGGGGCCACCCGATTTAGCTATGGAGGCATCGCCTACTGGTCAGGAACCACTGACATGACTCGCCAACTCTGCGCGGAAGGCATTGCCTTGCATCGATCGCTGCCAGATCAACTGGAGGCCGATACCCAGTTTCGTGAACTGGATTTATTACTCACCATTCCTGCGACAGAAGATCCCCAACGGGTTGCCCAAACCTATGCCCAATTTGCCATTCCCCCCCAGTTGTTAACAGTGCAGGCTGCCTGTGACCTAGAGCCCTTATTGAATCGAGCCGCCATTAGCGGGGCTTTAACGGTCAAGCATGGTCATATCTCACCAGAAGCCATGAATCAGGCCTATCTCACAGCCTTTTTACGACAAGGGGGCCAGATCCAAACCGGCACCGTTACCCATCTGGCAAGGCCCAGCACTCAACACGCTGTTGCCGTCTGCTGTGGTGTTGATTGTTACCAGGCTGCCCATGTTGTTGTTTGTGCTGGGGCCTTAAGCCGATCGCTGTTACGGGCCAGTGGCCTCCCCCTTCCCCTCTACTTCACCCATGCAGAATTGGTGGAACTTGCCCCTACTGCTTTAAGCCTCCAGGCTATGGTGATGCCTGCCGATACAAAGCGCTTTCGTCTAGAAGCAGAGGCCAGCACGACAGAACGCGATCGCCTGTGGGATGAACCAGGCTTTGAACCCGTGCCGCCTATTCTGGATGCGGGGGCGATCCAGTTGCAGGATGGCAGGATACGCCTTGGGCAGATCAGCCGGACCTTGACTGACCCTGGTGCAAGCCTTGCTGCCCAGGAGAGTGAAGCGGCGATTCGTCAACAGGTGGGAGCCCTATTACCCAAGGTTCAGGATTTACCCGGTACCTGGCATCATTGTCTGGTTGCCTTCAGTCGCGATCAGTTGCCCCTAATTGGAGCAGTTGCTGGCGCTTCTGGGGTCTATGTCTTCAGCGGATTTAGTAACCCTCTGGCGATCGTCCCTCCCCTTGCAAGGCGATTTGCAGCTCAGGCTGTCGGTGCAACCGACCCAATTCTGGCCGGGTTATCCCCTGCCCGATTTTTGCCCTAGCCCGGTGTAGCCCCACCCAGCTAGGTGATAGCCCAGCATCTCTATGCCTCTATCCCTGGAAAGGGTTGCTCTAATCTGGTAAGATTGGGAGTTTGCAAAGGTTTCGACGATTCCCAAGGAGATGCCCGCTATGGCGCGACTGTACTACGATGCGGATGCCAATTTAGATTTACTTGCCGGTAAAACGATTGCCATCATTGGCTACGGTTCTCAAGGCCACGCCCACGCCTTAAACCTTAAAGACAGTGGCATGAATGTCATCGTAGGGCTTTATCCCGGTAGTAAATCGGCAATCAAGGCCAAAGAAGCTGGCTTAACGGTTCATTCTGTGTCAGATGCGGCCAAATTAGCTAATTTTACAATGATCCTGTTGCCGGACGAAGTGCAAAGAACCGTGTATAAGACTGAAATTGAACCCCATCTTGCCCCTGGTAAGGTGCTGGCTTTTGCCCACGGGTTTAATATTCACTTTGCTCAGGTTGTGCCTCCGGCAGATATCGATGTGGTCATGGTTGCGCCCAAAGGGCCAGGCCATCTGGTACGTCGTACCTATGAGCAGGGTGAAGGGGTGCCAGCATTATTTGCAGTCTATCAGGATGCTTCAGGTCAGGCCCGCGATCGGGCCATGGCCTACGCTAAAGGCATCGGGGGTACCCGTGCTGGTATTTTAGAAACCACCTTCCGAGAAGAAACCGAGACAGATCTGTTTGGTGAACAGGTCGTCCTTTGTGGCGGTTTGACAGCTCTGATCAAATCTGGCTTTGAAACGCTGGTAAATGCAGGCTACCAACCCGAATTGGCCTATTTTGAATGCTTGCACGAAGTCAAATTAATTGTCGATTTGATTGTGGAGGGTGGGTTAGCTAAAATGCGCGATAGCATCTCCAATACTGCTGAGTATGGTGACTACACTCGTGGGCCTCGCATTATCACCGATGAGACTCGTGCTGAAATGCGGCAGATCTTAAGCGAAATTCAAAGTGGTCAGTTTGCCCGTGAGTTTGTTTTAGAAAATCAAGCAGGCAAACCCGGTTTTACAGCCATGCGGCGTAATGAAGCGGAACATCCGATCGAAGAGGTCGGCAAAGATCTGCGGGCCATGTTTAGCTGGCTCAAGAAAGTGTAGGAGTCTGGCTCAAGAGCAACAATTGCAGGCATTGCAGGCGATCGCGCTGCATCCGGGGGATAGAACCATCCCCCCCTTCCCCTTTAAAGTGAACCCCATGATCACTAACCCTCAAAAACTAACGCCGAGTCAATACACTAAAGCCCCCAGGTTGAAGTTTTTAGATGCACTGAGCCAAGCTTGTGGTTGTTGCGAGCCTATGGAACTGCAGGGTAGGCACTGCTATAAAATTGGACCATCGGGCATCAGGTTCAACTCGATCGTGCAGTGATTAACAAAACGTTTGTGCATAGTCAGGGTCAGAGAAATGGGTCAAGTTAAACGGCTATAAAAGTATTGAGTTGAGCTTCGCATTGCTGAAATACATCATTGACTGCCGCAAACAGTTTATCGAGTTCCTGAATTGTATAGAACGTACTATTCAAGGTAAAAATGTTAGCGGCTAGTTTGCCAAACTGCCAGAGACTGCCGTTGGATGTAATCCCAAAAACAGTGATTTGCGAGTTTTCATTTAACCGTTGGGCAGCAATCATTTCAGCTATACATTGCCCCCAGGCAGCATCAAAGTTATCTTGCTTTGCTTCCACTAAGATGAAGTAGGGTTTATCAAACACAATCTTTCCCAGGGGAGATCGCCGTGCCAGGATATATTCTGGAAATCCAGAGAGACTGGCATCACATTCTAAAAAACAATGGCTCCACAACGTAAACTTGCTGTAGTAGTGCTTCCATACCTCTTTGAGGACTGGATAGATGAAGTTTTCACAAATAGCAAATTCTGAGTTGTCAACAACGCCTTCCCTCATCATGAATTGCAGGTCTTCACGGAAAGCATCGGAAACATTGAAAGCTACACGGAGTATTCCATAAAGCGAGACAATAAACACTTGTCAGTCTTGTATCAATAGACACCTGATAAAAAAGCTCTGCGGCAAAGCCCAGAGCCTTGTATCGTACCCTTGTAAACCATAATCAAGGAACAATGAGTCACACTA
>JBJTUO010000143.1:0-5643 GCA_046080785.1 Leptolyngbyaceae cyanobacterium
GGTATACCAGGATGTAACGAAGGTGGTACCGGTGAGCCAGCCGCCCAGAGCCATGAAGGCACAGGGGAATAGCAGCAACCCGGACCAGCCGATAAAGACAAAGCGATCGCGCTTGAGCCAGTCGTCAAGGGCGTCAAACCACCCTTGACTCGGCTGTACGCGTCCGACGGCAATGGTCATACTATCTAATCCTCTAGTTACTAAAAATGCAGGGTCGCTAGAGTGAGCGGTTTTATCTGTCTATCTATCATAAGAGAAATCAGAAATTTTACAAACTGATACGTAAGGTCTCATCCATCTGACTCACCTCCCCCACCTTGTGCAGGGCTACGGCTGTCAGGCTGGAGATTGAATCAGAAGGTTGACCCGGCCAGCGATGAGGTTAAAATTGAATGAGATTGGACGATTCGGCTTAAATTTGCTGTGTTTAACACTATGGCTGCACAAACAACAACGACCACTGATACGGATAAAGACCTTTTTTGTCAAACAGTAATGGGCTCTCGACGGTTTAGCAACTACTGGTGGGCTGTAGTCGTTTTAATGGGCGGCACTGGTTTTTTGTTGGCTGCAATTTCAAGTTACTTTAAGGTCAATCTACTTCCCTTTTCTGACCCGACCCAGCTGATTTTTATTCCCCAGGGTATTGCCATGGGTTTTTATGGAGTGATTGGGATCCTGTTTGCACTGTATCTTTGGCTCACAATTTTGCTAGATGTAGGATCGGGTTATAACGAATTTAATCAAGCCTCTGGGCAGGTCAAAATTGTTCGTTTGGGGTTCCCTGGGAAAAACCGTCACATCGAGTTGAACTATAAAACAGAAGATGTGCAGGCAGTCAAAGTTGATTTAAAGGAAGGTCTAAGCCCCAGGCGTGCCCTTTATTTAAGGATTAAAGGTAGCCGTGATATTCCCCTGACACGGGTGGGGCAACCCTTACCTTTAGAAGAGTTAGAAAATCAGGGAGCAAGTCTGGCCCGGTTTTTAGGTGTCCCCTTGGAAGGGTTGTAATGTATGGGCAATTGACCTGAAAACTCTGAAAATAGGGATAAACTCCGGACAACCCAAGAATTTTTAAGGGTAGATTCAAAAAAAATCGCTATGATCAAGGGATGTGTGTTGTAGCCTCTAAGAAGGCATTGACAGGGTGTTCGATCCTTACTACCCCTTGCGTTCATTACAACAAGGTCATTGGTTTAAATTAATCTGTGGAGCCAGTTTTCAGTATCTGACTGCGGTTCGTAGTCTTACCTTAGCATTTACTCTGGCAGGGGCAGACTGTATTGATGTAGCTGCCGATCCTGCCATTATTGTGGCGGCGAGAGAAGCCATCGAAACTGCGATCGGCCTTTCAGACTTTGCAGGCCCAGCCTATAGCGGTCAAAAGCCCTGGTTAATGGTGAGCTTGAACGATGGGGAAGATCCTCACTTTCGGAAAGCTGTTTTTGATCCAGCTCTCTGTCCCTCTGACTGCACCCGCCCCTGTGAGCGCATCTGTCCAGCTCAAGCGATCGCATTCTCTGAACAGACTACTGACTCCGGTGTCATGTCCGATCGCTGTTATGGCTGTGGGCGATGCCTTCCCGTCTGCCCGATCCAGCAAATCACGGCCTATACCTATGTTTCTACCCCTGCCCTGGTTGCTCCCCTTGTTTTACAAACTGGGGTTGACGCCATTGAAATTCATACGCAAATTGGCCGGTTTAAGGATTTTCAACGGTTATGGCAGGCGATTCGACCCCACATTGATCAACTAAAACTCGTTGCCATTAGTTGCTCTGATGGCGAGGGCTTGATTGACTACCTGTGGGCCTTACATAATTTGATTACTCCCCTCCCCTGTGCCCTGATTTGGCAAACTGATGGTCGCCCGATGAGTGGAGACATTGGGGTTGGGGCAACCAGAGCGGCTCTACGATTGGGGCAGAAAGTCTTACAGGCAGGGGTGCCTGGCTACGTGCAACTGGCGGGAGGGACAAATCACCATACGGTAGAAAAACTCCAGGCTGCCGGTCTACTTCAGACTAGGCCATTCGACTCTACTCAGCAAAAGACACCCAAAATTGCTGGAATTGCTTACGGTAGTTACGCCCGGTCTTTACTATCTCCCGTCGTGACTCAGTTAGAAGCGTTGCAATCCCAAAACCCGACGGTTTCCCTGCAGCTTGAAGACGATCCTGAGTTGTTAAAGCATGCGGTGTGCCGGGCAACGACTCTAGTTGCTCAACTGAAACCTTTAGAACCACCTGTCAGTTTATCGATGCTCCCCTCCTGCCCATCATGACCTCATCAAATCAGCCCTTCAGCCCTCCCCCATCAATGGTTTCTCACCCTGTTGAGTCAAAGGTCTTAAATATGCAAGTCACGGATGATTTGGATAAACTCCTAGGGGTTTTGCCTGACTCAATTCGCCAAACCCTGGAGGCCCATCCCCAGCACAACGCTTTGGTAGAAGTTGTGCTGGATTTGGGGCGTCGGCCAGAAGCGCGTTTTCCTGGTAAGGCTGAGTATTTATCTGAGTCTCCAGTGACTCAAGCTGATATCAATCAATGCATTGAGCAAGTGGGAGACTTTGGTGAAGACAATCGAGCTGGCATTGAACAGACCCTGCATCGCATTAGTGCCCTGCGCAACCGGAGGGGGCAGATTATCGGCCTCACTTGCCGGGTTGGACGCGCTGTATTTGGCACGATCGGCATGATTCGGGAATTGGTTGAAAGTGGTCGATCGATTTTGATGTTGGGCCGCCCTGGTGTCGGCAAAACCACTGCCCTGCGAGAAATTGCCAGGGTACTGGCGGACGATCTGGAAAAGCGGGTTGTCATTATCGACACCTCTAATGAAATCGCTGGAGATGGAGATGTGCCTCACCCTGCCATTGGTCGCGCTCGTCGGATGCAGGTTGCTCGCCCAGAGTTACAGCACCAGGTCATGATTGAAGCCGTCGAAAACCATATGCCAGAAGTGATTGTAATCGACGAGATCGGAACTGAATTAGAAGCGTTGGCCGCCCGCACAATCGCAGAACGGGGTGTACAACTGGTTGGTACAGCCCACGGCAATCGCCTGGAAAACTTGATCAAAAACCCGACTTTGTCAGACCTGATTGGCGGCATTCAATCCGTTACCTTGGGGGATGAAGAAGCCCGCCGTCGAGGCAGTCAAAAGAGTGTACTTGAACGCAAAGCACCTCCAACTTTCGACATTGCCATAGAAATGACAGAGCGTCAAAAGTGGGTGGTGCATGAACACGTCGCTGAAACTATCGACAGTCTGCTACGAGGACGACAGCCCAATCCCCAGGTTCGTACCTTGAGTGAGGCCGGCAAAGTTGTAATTACCCATGAGCTCTCTAGCCTGCCATCTGATCTAGAGGTTGGTGTTGGGCGCGATCGCTCAACTGCTAGCGCTTTTGCCAACTGGGATATGGTCGTGGGAGAGGGGAAAGAAGGGCGATCCTTCAACCCTACCCGCAAAGGATGGCGGGCTTCAGGCCGAATGCGGCCACTGCCTACCACTGCGCCTCCGGTGACTTCGGATGAGGAAACCTTTGAGCGATTACTCAATCAATCTCTGGCCGCAAGTGGCCCTCAACATCAACCGATCTATGCGAACCCAGATGCCCTGGGAGAACGGGGGTGGGATGAAACAGGGGAGTTACAGCGTCGTTTGGGGCCTCATGGGGAAGACACGCTCTATATCTACCCCTATGCGGTCAGTCGTCACCAGTTAGATCAGGTGATTCGTACCCTCAATTTACCTGTCGTGCTAACCAAAGAAATTGACCAGGCAGACGCTGTTCTGGCTCTGCGATCCCATGTCAAAAACCATTCTAAGCTGCGGCAGATCGCCAAATCCCATCAGCTTCCGATTCATACCATTAAAGCCAGTACCATTCCCCAAATTGCCCGTGGCCTGCGCCGCATGCTGAATATGGATGATCCAGCAATGCCGGATGAGGCTGATTTAAATCTATTCCTGCGGGGTGAAACCAATGATGAGATTGAAGCGCTGGAAGAAGCCCGTCTGGCCGTGGAGCAGATTGTCATTCCCAAGGGTCAACCAGTAGAATTGCTGCCCCGATCGGCGAGTATTCGCAAGATGCAGCATGAACTGGTGGAGCATTATCGCTTAAAATCCCGTAGTTTTGGTGACGAGCCTAATCGACGGCTCCGCATCTATCCAGCCTGATCACCCCATAATTTTTATGTTGCCATTTCTCCGTTCCGGCCTCACTCAATTGACTGCCTACACTGCCCACACAGAAACTTTAGACCAGCAGGCTCTAGTGCTTGACCACCTGGACACCAATGAAAGCCCATGGGATCTTCCTACCACGGTTAAACAAACCCTAGCTCAGGTTTACCAAACCGAAGTTGCCGCTAATCGCTATCCTGACGGTAGCCATACTGCCTTGAAACGGGAGATCGCTGAGTATGTTAATGAGTCAGCCTTGCTGCCAGACGGGACGGTTACAGATCATCATCTCTCAGTGGGCAATGGCTCAGATGAGTTAATTCGCTCGCTTCTGATTGCCACTTGCCTGGGCCACGAAGGCTCAATTTTAGTTGCCGATCCAACCTTCTCCATGTACGGGATTTTGGCTAGAACCCTTGGTATTTCTGTGACAACCGTGGGGAGATCGCCCCAGACCTTTGAAATAGATCTGTCTGCTGCTCAGACGGCTCTTGATCAAACCACTGCGCCTCCAATTCGCCTGGTGTTTGTCGTGCATCCTAATTCACCCACAGGTAATGCCCTGACAGATGCTGAATTGAAGTGGCTCCGCAGTCTGCCTCAAAATATTCTGATCGTGATTGACGAAGCCTATTTTGAATTTAGCCAGACCAGCGTTGTTAAAGAACTACTGGGCCATTCAAACTGGGTGATTTTACGCACTTTCTCTAAAGCCTTTCGACTGGCAGCGCATCGGGTAGGCTATGCGATCGCTCACCCAGAAGTCATTGCTGTTTTAGAAAAAGTCAGACTCCCCTATAATCTCCCTACCTTTTCCCAGTTAGCAGCACACACCGCCCTCCGCCATCGACAAGATCTTTTAGCTAGTCTCTCTGACCTATTGCAACAGCGTCGTCAAGTCATCGAAACTCTATCTCAATATCCCTGTCTGCAGGTCTTTCCCAGTGATGCCAATTTTGTTTTTGTCCAGCTTGATCCAATGGAAAATATTAGTAATGAAGTGATGTTGCAAAAGATCGGTACAGATCTAAAACAGCAGGGCACCCTGATCCGCCTGATCAGTGGTGGGCTTCGAATTACGATTGGTAGCCCAGCAGAAAACGAGAGAATGCTGGGACGCCTTTACGATTCCTTATTGCGTTCAGGCCTGATCAGTTGAACTGTTTGTGGTAAAACGCCGACTAACAAAGCAAAAACCTCATCGGGTAGTTTGGCTATGGTTTCGATATCAAAATAATTTTCAAGTTGGCTCAAAATCATCTGAGCTCGTTGTTGCGGCACTGGATTATCTGTTAATTGATGGGTCAATCTAATCCATTGTCGTCGAATCAGGTAAGCATTTTGACGTTCTTCTTGATTACTCGGTGAAACCAGTGATAAATCACCCACTGGAATTGCCCGATCGCAATCCAAATCAATGAAGCTACCTACAGCAGCACCAGGCCC
>JBJTUO010000144.1:0-20427 GCA_046080785.1 Leptolyngbyaceae cyanobacterium
GCACGGCTGTCAGTATCTTGACTCGTTTGGGTTGTGGGCTTGATGGAGCGTAACTGTGACCTTGCCAAAAGCAAACCGTCTGCGACGACGGCAACACTTTAGCAGGGTTTATCAGCAGGGCCGTCGGTCGCGGTCTCAGCACCTGACATTGCGCAGCTTCAAGCATTCCCCCGATCGCTGCCCTCGATTGCAGTCAGCACCCACTAGTTGTGCTGTCCCATCTGACCAGCCCACCAGGGTTGGGATTGCGGTGAGTCAAAAGGTGAGCAAGCGAGCCGTAGTCCGCAATCGCATTAAACGCCAGTTGAGGGCGGCGATCGCCCAGCTTCTGCACCAGTTCCCTACTGGTTGGGATCTGGTGATTGTGGTGCATCCTCAAGCGGTTCAGTGCGATTATGGTGAATTTCTGCAAGAATTAAAACAGTTGTTATTTGACGCTGAGGTACTCGATGGGCATTCGAGAGGATGTTTACTATGAAGGTGGTCCCCATATTGGCGATTTGATCGTCAATATCCTGTTGGGTTTTACAGTCATCTGCATCCCGCTGACTGTTGGGGCTATCGTGCGGGCGCTGTGGCTGCGTTATCGGATTACCAATCGCCGCATTTCTATCACAGGCGGGTGGATGGGCCGCGATCGCTCAGATATTATCTACTCAGAAATTGCCAAAGTTGTCACCGTGCCCCGTGGGGTCGGCCTCTGGGGAGATATGGTGATTACCTTAAAGGATGGCAGTCGTCTAGAATTGCGGGCTGTTCCTAAGTTTCGGGATGTCTATACCTATATCTTTGATAAAATTTCACCCCAAGCACGGACAGCAAGTGGTGCATTGGGAACCTAAAGTCGTTAGACTGGGCTAGGTACTTTTGTAGGTAGTAAGGGGTAATAGGTCTCGAATGGACTTTGGAATTGGGTTTCTTTCCAACAATGTAATGCTGCCAATCCTGGATTTCTTTTACGGGATTGTGCCAAGCTATGGTCTGGCGATCGTGGCCTTGACCTTAGTCGTTCGCTTTGCCCTTTACCCCTTGAGTGCAGGCTCAATTCGCAACATGCGCCGCATGAAAGCGGTGCAGCCGATCATGCAACGGCGGCAGCAGGAGATTAAAGACCGGTATAAGAACGATCCACAAAAGCAACAGGAAGAGCTAGCCAAGGTTATGCAGGAGTTGGGCAACCCCCTAGCGGGCTGTTTTCCCTTGGTTGTGCAAATGCCCGTCCTGTTTGCCTTATTTGCGACTTTGCGGGGTTCGCCTTTCTCTGACGTCCCCTATACCTTGAATCTACAAATCCTCCCCAAAGAGCAGATCGAGCAAATTCAACCCCAGGTCTACAGCACCAATCCTCAAAATATTTACTTCGCAGATGGGGTTCATGCTCCCATTGCCGCCATTTTGCCCGGTGGCAATAATTTGGCCGTTGGTGAAAAAACCAGGGTAGAGTTTCAAACGACAGAAGGCAAGTCGTTAGATGCCCTGTTGGATGAGTATCCCGATGTTGAAGCCAAGTTGCAACCCCGCTTTGAAGTGGTAAGCGGGGCAGAACGTCTCCAAATTAATGAGGACGGCACGATTCAGGCCCTCCAACCCGGTGAAGTCACCCTCAAGGGCGTCGTCCCAGGGTTAGCCACTGATAAAGGGTTTCTTTTTATTGACAAGCTCGGCCATGTGGGGGCGATCGATAAAGATGGCACCATTCACTGGGATGTGGTTGGCATGATCCTATTCTTTGGGGTCAGCATTTACATCAACCAGTTGTTATCAGGGCAGGGGGCTGCCAGCGCCAATCCCAATCAAGATACGATCAATAAGATTACGCCTGTCCTCTTTTCCGCCATGTTTCTGTTTTTCCCCCTACCAGCGGGGGTGCTGATGTACATGGTGATTGCCAACGTTTTCCAGACCTTGCAGACCTTTATCCTCTCACGAGAGCCACTCCCTGCTGAGCTACAAAAGTTGGTGGATGCAGAGAATAAGAGCAATGAAGCCCAATCTGGAAAAAATGCTTTGCCATTTGAGCCAGGGCGCAGTAAGAAAAAGGCTTAATTATGGCAGTTAGTACTGAGTTAGGGCAGCGTGGCCAACAGTGGTTAGAGGAGCTATTGCAGCGATCGGGGCTTCACTCCACCGTTAAGGTAGAGATGGATCATCCCCTCTTAGAAGGTGGCTGCTGGCTCGTAATTGATGATTCTGATCTGACCCCTGAGCAAATTAACGGTTTGACCGGGCCAGGGGGTTCTGTGTTGGACTCTATGCAATATCTGGCCAACACGATCCTGAACCTGGGCAGAGAGGCCGATCAGCAGTGCTCCTTTACGATCGAATTGGCTGGCTATCGTCTACGCCGCCTTGAGCAACTCAAACAACTGGCCCAGCAGGCCGTTGAGCAGGTACGCCAGACAGGAGAAGAGTGTGAGATCAAGGCGCTCTCTTCTGCTGAGCGGCGTCAGGTACATACCCTGCTGGAGGAATACGGTGACCTGGAAACCTTTAGTCGAGGTCAGGAACCCGATCGCCGTCTGGTGGTGCGCCCAGTGCAACCCCCCGACGAATAGTCTGTACTGGTAGCAAGGAGGGGAGAAACGCGATGTTGGCACCAATCTATATCCCCGGATTAACACGAGCCCCCCAACAAACAGAAACAATTGAATTTGACCAACTGATTCCTGGCCTGGAGACCCTAACTCCCGTGCGGGGCTGGCTTAAGGTCACCCATCATGGCAGCTATTTAGAGGTGGCGGCCAAAGCCGAGACGATCATGACCCTCAGTTGTCATCGTTGTTTACAGCAATACAATTACCGACTGGCGATCGCTCCATCGGAGCTAATCTGGCTTGACGACACGGCAGCAGCCCCGCCAGTCTTTGATCAAGACATGAACCTGGATGACCTGGTAGAAACCCTGCCGCCCACTGCAAGCTTTGACCCTCAAACCTGGCTGTATGAGCAACTTTGCCTAGAGTTGCCCCAGCGTCAATTGTGTGACCCAAACTGTGCTGGAATTGAGCCGATTCAGGGCGTTGGGCTCCCCCAGGGTACCGATCGCCGCTGGGCCTCCCTGGAAGCCCTAAAAAACCAACTGTTGGTGAATACGGATGTTAACCAACCTCAATTAGGCAAGAAAAGAGAAAACAAACCGTAGGAGCCATGCTCAATCAAGATATATGCGCCTAAACCAATCAATAGGAATGGCACAATCCGGTGGGCGTAGCGCGTTAATAAAGGCGCGATGGCGCGGTGCCGGGCAAGTTGGTAAGCAATCACACACCAGACTAAAACCAGGCACAAAAAAACACTAACCATCACGACCAGCCCAGGCAAATTACTGCTGGCAAACAATGGCACATAGATACCAATGTTATCTCCCCCATTGGCCAGGGTGACGGCTGCCACATGGTAGGTTTTGGGGTGGAGCAAGTGAGCCATCCAGGCGATGGCGATGGGTAACTTTAGGGGGGGGGCTGACTGGTCAGTTAGGGTGTTTGTTTCTGACACCGTTTGGATTTCAGGCTGATCCCTATTCCACTCCAACAGATGCTTAACCCCGATCGCCATAGGTAAAAATCCCAGCAGCCCAATCCAGCTTTTAGGCAGTACCAGGCCCCCAAAAAAACCAGGCAAACAGAGCAGTAACAGCAATATAAAACCCAGGTATTGTCCTATAACAATATGGCGGGGGCGAAACCCTTGATTGACCTGAGCAAAGAACACCATTAACACCAAAATGTCGTCAATGTTGGTGGCCGCAAAGGCAGTAAAACCGGTAATTAAAGCGCTAACAAACCATCCCATGGATTATTTCGCAGTCATGATCGCCCAGCTTCCAAGAATTGCTCTGGCCCGCCTTTTATCCTAACCTGGATTATTCACGAACCCCTCAATTATTGGCTGTCATTCCCGTGGCAACGGGAATCCAGGTTGAGCAACTTCTATCGGGGTGGATTCCCACCTCCGCGGGAATGACGGAAGTTCAGTTTGAAAAGTATCCGGCGGTTAAAACCGCTGCTATACCAACAAAGTCCGCCGCCGCGGACTCGATAAATGGATGAAACCCGGAAAAGAGTTGCCTCCGGTATTGAAGCGGTTAGTTGAGGCCTGGGTCGAAGCCCATGAAGAAGCATTACTTGAACGGTGGAACCGTGCAATGCAGAAGAAACCAATTGAGATTGTGGGGTAAAACAACTGATTACACTCTCACCGAAGGGGGCAATAAATATCTAGCTAGGAGGCTATCAATCTCATAGCAGCTTACGCTATGATGACCGCTTGTTGTTTGGTTCTGCCCCCATGGTTGCTGCTCCCGAACTCAAGCCTGACTTAGCCAGTGCTATCAACGATTTTTCCCTTGATCTGGACTTTCAATTGCCGGATCCAGAAGATGAGCAAATTTCAGAAACCGAGTTTCACCAACGGATTGAGCAAGCCTGGCAGGTGTGCGATCGCATCGACCTGCAGACCGACATTTGGCGAGGCCGGATTTTGCGGGCTGTACGCGATCGGGAAAAGCACTATGGCGATGGGCGGGGCACGGGCTTTTTAAACTGGCTCAAAGACCGGGAGATCAGCAAGAGTCAGGCTTATGTGCTGATCGATCTGGCAAATAGTGCTGATGACCTTTTGGGCAATGGCGTACTGGAGCTGGAGGATGTCAACCAATTTAGCAAGCGGGCTTTTTTAGAAACGGCCCAGTCTCCTCCCGAAGTGCAGCAGATGGTGGGTGATGCGGCCCGTCGGGGCGATCGCATTACCCGTCGAGATGTGCGGCAACTCTCAGACGAGTGGACGGCTATGACCTCTGAGCTACTGCCTTCAGAAGTGCGGGAGAAGGCGGCAGACCAGACCATTCCCTGTCGCTATCTGGTGCCCCTGGTCAAGGAGCTGCAACGGTTGCCCGAAACCCATCAAGATTCGATTCGGGAAGCGGTGGCCGACAGTCCCGATGTGGATACCCTGAAGCAGGTCACCTCAGAGGCCCGTTACCTGGCCCGCTACCTGGAAGCGGCTGGTCAGGTGCAGGCACTCAATAATGAGTCGCTCAACCTGGAGCAGGCTCTGGATGAAGCCTTGCGGATTGGTAGTCTCAACAATACGGCAGAATTGGTGAACCAGGCTGCTCAACTGGAGCAAATCGTGGTCAAACTTTACCTCACCTGGAAGCGGTTAAACGCCTTGGTAGAAAGGGTTTACCTCGATAGTGGAGCCAGCACCCCCCATTTAAGAACCCTGCTCAGTTGCTTAAATAACCTGAGCAATGAAACGATCGAGACGCCCCTCGGTATGGGCGATAGCGCAAGCGCGCCCCAAGGCGGTCGGGTGGTGCGGTTACAGGTGCTGACGGCAGCCGTTGAGCCAGACTTTCAACTCGATCGCACCCCTCCCAACAATTCATAGCGACCTTTGCAATCTCTGGCAGAATAAAGGGTGAGTCCCAGACGACAATGCCCTGCCCGTTTTTGAACGGGTACAAATCAAATGAAAAGTATGTTCAGCCGATTACGGATAAAGTTTGACCCAAGACATGAGTCAGCCCTGGAACCCCATACGTTACCGCATCCTTTGTTGTCATGGTTCATACTGACTGGCCTGTTAGGGCTCATGGTTTTGACGGGGGTGGTGATCCCTGGTGCTGTTCTACAGGTTGGGCCTGCCCTGGCCTACACGGGCCGGGTTGACCTGGTGATTGATATGCGACCAGGAGATACCTACGATTCCCTGGTCAGACGGGCAGTGGCAGCGGCTAGAGCGGCAACCCAGCGTAGTTTTGATCGGGATATCCTGATCTCTGATGTCAGTGTTATGGTTGTTGTTCAGCGCAATCAAGCGATCGTCCCGATTCTCTCGCTGCAGGTAACCCGCAGTGACTGGCAAGCCTTCCCCGATCCACAAAAATGGGTGATCTACTTTAGTAATGCCAGAGCTTTATTGGGTTTTAATACAATGCCAGACAAGTAATAGGTGATAGTACAGTATGCAGTAGTACAAAAGTTCTTTTGAACGGTTGAAGTTAGCTTCAACCCTGGCACCAGCATCTTCAGGCAATCCGCTTCAAGCGCATTGTATTGTGCAGGCCAGTTTACGTTGAAGCCAGAGCTTGATTATGACAGATGTCATCTGTGCACTCATATCCTCCTTAAGTCAAGTCATTTGGGTATCAGTCAAGGCTGAATCTGACATTTTAGATTAAAAAACAAATAAGTTATTGACAATGTCAGCATTGTAAGTTAGCTTTGGGATGTTACAGAACTCCGAGATGCGGAGGTTGTCATGCCCGATGGAGATATTGTCCATAGCAGACTCAGGCGGCTTTATCAAAAGCCGTATAAGTGGCTTTGCGAAGGAACTGCAACCAGCGATGAATGTTCAAGGGTCGTGCTGGAGAGACTCAAGCAAGATATCAAAGCTAAAGGAGATCTGCCCGTTGTGCTGTCTCAAGCAATGGCGGCTAGTTTTGCACAAGTAATTAGCAATCCTGAAAAAGCTAGGGAAAGCGACTTTGCCGAACTCAGTATGGAATTCGACGCTTTAACTCAGAGAGCAGATGGTCGCCCGGATGTAAAGGAACTTACTTTACGGGCAGGTAAGAGTTTTTTTAATGATCTCAGAAACGGACGAGAAGTCTCTGTCAATCATGTTTCAGAGGCTATTTTAGGGCGCTATATTCATGAAGTTTATGAAGGTGAAAGGGAAATACTATGGCTACCAACATTCTCGACAATATTGATTTACGGAAATTAGGAGAACGCTTGCAACAAGCAAGAAAGAAAAGTGGGATGACCCAAGCTGATGCCGCTAAAGTTATTGACGCTGCACGCACCACCATTGTTGCAATTGAAAAGGGAGAGCGGCGTCTTAAGCCCAATGAATTAATCAAACTAGCTCGTGCTTACGGGCAGGCTGTCAGTGATTTCGTTCGTTCCAGTCCTACCGCCGAGCCATTTGAAGTTCAGTTCCGCGCCGCCTATCAACGAAATGAACAGGAAGAAGCACAAATAACCCCGGTTATTCAGCGTTTTGAGGAACTGTGTCGCAATTACTTGGAGCTTGAGAAGATAATGGACGCTCCAATCCCTCGTAACTATCCTCAGGAATATGACGTGACCAATATGCCGATAGAAGCAGCGGCAGAAAGCATTGCGATCGCAGAACGTCAGCGGCTTGGACTGGGCGATGGTCCAATCCCAATGCTACGAGACATTTTAGAGCAAAGCGTTGGGATTAGGGTGTTCTATCTAAATATGCCAGCAAAATATTCAGAAATTTATAGCTATGATGACCAACTTGGCGGCTGTATGGCAATAAACCTGGGTCACTACGAAGAACGCCGGCGTTGGTCTATGGCTCATGGTTATCTCCATTTTCTTGCCCATAGACGAAAACCTGTTGTTGATTTTGAGGGGCAATACAAAAGAATTCCAGAGAGTGAACGATTAGCCGAAACTTTCCCAAAGTATTTTCTAATGCCTACAAGTGGGTTGCTGAGTCGATTTAACGATATGTATCGGACTCACGGCAAGTTTACCCCAACTAATTTATTTACTCTCGCTCATTATTATGGAGTGTCTATAGAAGCCCTTGTTTATCGGTTAGAAGACATGGAACTTCTGCCATCAGGAACTTGGGATCGTTTGCGAGATCGAGGATTAAAAGTTAGAAAAGTACAGCAAGAGCTAGGTTTAGAAGAAATCGATCAGCGGGCTGACATACTCCCTATCCATTATCAACACCTTGCCATTGAAGCCTTGGAGCAGGGGCTGATCACTGAAGGACGCTTTGCAGCTTTCCTTGGTGTTGATCGATTAGAAGCTCGACGCATAGCAGAAGCATTACGTGAACATTCTAGCGGGATGGTGGAAGAATCAGCCTATCTAGATTTGCGCCAGGCGTAAGACATTGGGAGATAAATTATGAAAATTAAACACTCCCATGTGGTTCTTGATGCTTGTTGTGTCCTAAACCTCTGTGCTTCAGGGCATTTGATCGAGATCGTGAAATCCATTCCAGCTCAAGTTGTAGTTACTGAAGTTGTTAGGGAAAGAGAATTACTTACTCTTCAAAAATTGAGAGACGGAAACAATGAAGATGTGTTTCAGTTTGAAATAGCTATCCAAAAAGGATTACTTTCAATTACAGATTTCAATTCTGAGAGTGGGGAGGAAGAAACCTTCGTAAACTATGTTTTTGAACTAGGGGATGATGGTGAATCTGCAACCTGTGCGATTGCAGTTCATCGGGAGTGGGCGATAGCCACCGATGATAAAAAAGCAATTTCTTTTTTTCAGAAAGAAGCGCCCCATCTGCAAATCTTATCTACTTTAGAAGTAGTCAAACATTGGTCAGAAACCGGGAATGTTTCTTCTACTACTTTACGATCTGTGCTTACCGCTATACGGACTAGAGGACGCTACGTACCTCACCGCCATCATCCTTTACTACGCTGGTGGGAAGACATGATGAGTTGACTTGAAACTGCAAGTAAGTTGATCTGGGCATTTGTCAGCAACTTGTGTGACTGTGTAGCAGGTAGTTATCGGCTCAACCAGCCGGTTGCGATCGCCGCCAGAATAGCTACCCCAAAAGCTAGTCGATACCAGACAAAGACCCAAGTGCTTTGCCGTTGCAAATAGCGAAGCAGCCAGGCAATTGCCAGATAAGAGAAGATAAAAGCGGAAATCGTCCCAAAAATCAGAGGAATAAAAGTTTCAATATGGCCAAACGCCTTGCGGGCTTGGAACAGGGTAGCGATCGCCAGGGTCGGCAACCCCAGCAAGAAGGAAAAACGGGCGGCAGTTTCCCGTTGTAGCCCCAGAAATAAACCAGTAGTCAGGGTGGAGCCAGAGCGAGAGACGCCAGGAACGAGAGCCAGCGTTTGCCCCAGCCCTACCAGGAGGCCATCCTTAACCTCTAACTGGTCGAAGCCGCGTTTGCGGCGGCCTATTTTTTCTGCCAGACCCAACAGTAAGGCCATCACAATTGAAGCCAGGGCGATCACCAGGGGGCTCTCAGGAATGGAGTCACGAAACAAAAAACCAAAAAACAGGGCTGGCAGGGTGCCAATCCCAATGCCAACTAAAATTTTCCATTCTTCTCGGTTCCAGTCTTTTTGCTGATAAGCGTTCCAGGCTCCAGAGATTATCTGTTTCAGATCAGACCAGAAATAGAGCAGAACCGCAATCACACTGCCAAATTGGATGGCATCGACAAAATACTTTTCCCCCAGGCTTTGCCAACCCAGGAGTCTAGTCACAATTAACAGATGGGCTGTGCTACTGATCGGTAAAAATTCTGTAATTCCCTGAACTAAACCCAGGATGATGGCGTCGATCGTGGTGTGAAAAACACTGGTCGAGGTTGAAGCAGGCGTTACCCCATCCACTGCCAGCACGGAAAAATAGCTGGCTGACTGCCCCGGCCAAATGGCGGCCATCAGTACTTTATCCCAAGTCAGTCCTATCCCAATCATACAGATATCCTATTGCCTAAATTAGACCTTAAAAAGTTGCATGCCCCCAGGGGGGATTATACAAATTTGTGATATGTTAAATAAAGTAAACCATATAAGTTTCATTTTAAGGTTGCCTTGGTTTCCCTGACGCCTACGACTAAATCTGCTTCCCTGCTGTCAAACGCCTCCTGTCCTTTGACTCAACAAGTGCGGTCAACTCTGCTTGATCTGATTCAGGGCAACGAGTACTGGCTGACCTTCAGCGTCTCAATTTTCCTGGTGGTTGTACCTGTGTTTGTACAAGCGCCACTCGTGCGGTTTTGGCCCTTTCTGAGTTTGGGGATGACCCTGGTATTGGTCGCAACCGGGTATTGGCTATCCAAATGGGGATTAACGCTATGGGCTGATTTAACCATTGGCTTCACCTGGACATGGCTTTCAGGTGCCCTGTATTGGGGTTGGTTGCGCTGGGAGCCCTTGTTTCATTTGCCAGTAGAGGCGATCGGCCTGCCGTTTGCGCTCTGGGGCATCTGGCAGGGGCGTTCTAAGGTTGGGCATTTCTTTTATCTGGGGTCTTTGCTGGGCACGGCGTTGACTGACCTTTATTTCTATGCGACTCATTTGATGGATCATTGGCGCTGGTTGATGCAGGCGGAGGATAGTCAGGTAAAGCCCATCTTTCGCGACGCCTTGGCCCATGTCGCAACTTCCTGGGGCATTGGTTGGGCGATCGGATTGACAGGGATGTTATTGGTGATTGGGTTGATTTCCTTGAAGAAACGACAATTGCACTGGTGGGCATTTGGCGGCGCTGTGTTGAGCACGGTCTTGGTCGATAGTTTATTTTTATTTGCGGCCATTGCCGCCTAATCACGGGAAAGTTCGCCATGAATCTTGAAAAAGTGCATCAATTTTCTGAAAAAACCTGAAGAAAAGGTATAACCAGAGAATAAATGCTTATAATCAGTTTTCCCTGACTGATTCTCGTGGCACGATCATCGTGTCAGGGTGCATCATAATTACAGGGCTATCGTTTTCAGTACGTGGTGAGTTTACCGTCCCCTTTCAATCCGCATTTATTACTACGGTCAGAGGCCGGGACTCGTCGGTTACTGTTGACTGGTAGTACCTGTTGGACGATCGGTCGGGGTGAAGATAATACCTTTGTCTTGTCCGATCGCTGGATCTCGCGCAACCATGCCATGTTGCAATACATGGAAAATGGCGAGTTTTACTTAATCGACCTGGGCAGTCGCAATGGTTCTTTTGTCAATGGTCGTCGAGTTAGTATTCCCGTTACTCTTCAAAATGGAGACCACCTCACCTTTGGTCAGACAGAGCTAGAGTTCTACTGTCCTGCTCTGCAAGTTAGCCACGAGACCACTAATGGAGATCTGGACTCTAAGGAATTTACCGCCACGGCAACCCTGCATGTGCGGCGACTGATCTCGGTGCTGGTTGTTGACATCCGAGACTACACGGTTCTAACTCGCCAGATTGATGAAAAGATTTTGTCTGAGGTGATTGGCACCTGGTTTCGTCATGCGGGTGAGATCATTCGGGAATACGGGAGCTGGGTTGATAAGTACATTGGCGACGCAGTGATGGCCATCTGGATTCACGGTACCCAGGGGATCGATGAAGAAGAGATGCTCCAGGTATTTCGGGCCTTAAGTGCGTTACAAAAAATGACCGCAGATTTGTATAAACACTATCCTCTCCCCTTTTCTTTAAAAATTGGGGCAGGCATTAACAGTGGCTACGCCATGGTGGGAAATACGGGCAGTGGCGATCGCCCGGACTATACCGCCTTGGGAGATACGGTCAATGCGGCCTTTCGGTTAGAATCTTCGACCAAGCAAATTGGGCTTGGGGTGGCGGTGGGAGAAACGACATACCAGTACTTGCTGAAACTGGGGATGGTGTCTAAGGATCTGTTCAAGCAATACACTGTGCATCTGAAGGGCTATGACATTCCCACGATTACCTACGCCTGCTCCTATGGAGATTTGGATACGTTCCTTCAAGAGCAGGGTTAGCATTGGGTCGATCCTGGTATCCTGAGAGGACTGTTAAGTTTTCTACATCGCATTTCCTGCCGTGCGCTATAGTGCGAGATGATGGCTTTTGAATGACATACTGTCTATGAATTTCATCCATCCGATTGGGAGGTATAGTTCGATGAAACGGTTGGTTCCCCTATTAACCGCATTTGCGATGGTGATAGGTTGTTTGGGTTGGTTTGGGGTGCCTCAAGCTGCATTCGCTGTAAATTTAGCCAAAATCGGCTCTTTAGGCACAATCCCAAAGGTGCTGGCCGTTGAATCAGTCCGTGATGTGGTTGGCGAGAAGATGAGCACGGAGTTTGGCCAAAAGATTGACTTAAATAACACAAACGTTCGCGCCTTCATGAAATACCCAGGGCTGTACCCAAACCTGGCTCGTATTGTGATCAAAAATTCCCCCTATAAACAAGTTGAAGACGTGCTTAACATTGCTGATTTAACTGACGCCCAAAAAGAGTTACTGGCCTCCTATCTCGATCGGTTCACGGTCACTGATGTGGAGCCAGCGCTGGTAGAGGGTCAGGATCGAATTAACCCTGGTATCTATCGGTAATTTCCTTCTTTCATGGCATTGCTGCGGGTCTTCGATAAATTGCTCAATGTCCGGCGTGGGGCAGAGGGCAATTTTTAACTTTAGGGGTGCCTTCGTTGATAGCATTCCTTTGAGCAGCGACTCCGCTCACTTCTTATCATTAACTGGTGTCTCAACCTCCTTCGATCGATCCTACTCAATCCTTCGATGTCATTGTGGTCGGGGCAGGGGCTGCTGGTTTATATGCGGCCCTATGCCTACCGGTTCATCTCAGGGTGGCTGTTATCTCTAAAGAGCCACTTACCCTCTCGGCCAGTGATTGGGCCCAGGGGGGTATTGCCGCAGTCATCGATCCCACTGATTCTACTCAACTCCATGTGCAGGATACCCTGGCAGCCGGTGCCGGTTTATGCGACCTGCCCGCCGTCCAATTTTTAGTGGAGCAGGCTCCTGTCTGTATTGACCAGTTGGTGCAGATGGGGGTTGCCTTCGATCGATCGGAGGGCAAGCTGGCTCTGACTTTGGAAGCCGCCCACTCCCGACGACGGGTGCTCCATGCGGCAGATACGACCGGGCGAGCAGTGGTTAGCATTCTGACCAGCCAGGTTTTGAGCCGCAAGAATATTCAGGTGCTTTCCCCTGCTTACACCCTGGATCTGTGGCTGGATGGATCTCAGCATTGCCAGGGCATTTGCCTCCTATATCAGGGGCAATTGCGTTGGATGCCAGCAGCAGCAGTGATTTTGGCTACTGGCGGTGGGGGGCAGGTGTTTACCCATACGACTAATCCAGCCCTCAGTACCGGCGATGGGGTGGCAATGGCTTACCGGGCCGGAGCGATGCTCAGAGATCTGGAGTTCTTTCAATTTCATCCCACGGCCCTAACCCAACCCGGTGCGCCCCACTTCCTGATTAGTGAAGCCGTGCGGGGGGAGGGGGCACATCTGGTCGATAACCAGGGGCGTCGCTTTGCCTTTGATTATCACCCTGCTGCGGAACTGGCACCCAGAGATGTGGTCAGTCGGGCAATTTACCTGTATTTGCAGGCAACCGAGCCAGACCCGTCTACGGCCCATGTCTGGTTAGATTTGCGTCCGATGCCGACGGCAACCATCCGCCATCGTTTTCCCAACATCATTCGGGTCTGTCAACAATGGGGGATTGACGTGTTTCAACAACCTATTCCTGTTGCTCCGGCAGCCCATTACTGGATGGGGGGGGTTGTTGCCGATCTGATGAATCGCACCTCCCTGATGGGGCTTTATGCTGTGGGAGAAACGGCCAGCACGGGGGTACATGGTGCTAACCGACTGGCCAGCAACTCACTGCTAGAGTGCATTGTGTTTGGGGCTCAGTTCGCCAATTTAGAGCCACCCCCTTTGACCGCAAACCAGGATGCCCAACCGGCCCAAAGCGCTGCATTAGAGGAAGACGGGGTAGAAAGAATTAGCATTTTGCGCCAAAAAATTCCCCGGTTGGTGTGGCAATCGGCGGGGATCTGCCGGGAGGGTGCTGCCATGGTCGCCGCGATCGCTCAGCTTCAAGAATGGCAGCAAGAGTTTGCAGCGCTTCCCTATAGCAGAACCTTGCTGCGATCGCTGTCTGACCAGCTATCCATGCAGGCCAACCCAGATCAAGCGGCGCAGGTTCGCCTCTGGGCCGAGACTCGCAACTTACTGGAGATAGCACTGCTGATTCTCAACAGTGCGGTCTTCCGGACAGAAAGCAGAGGGGGGCACTATCGCTCAGACTATCCGGAGACCGTTCCAGACTGGCAGGTGCACACAATGGTACAGAGCGATGGTGCTGCCCCCAACAGCGGTGCCCGTCGGTGGAAAGCACCCATTGCCCCCTAGGCCAGGGCTCGCCGTAGACGGGGCTGAATACTGAGTAAGGCAACCAGGGTAAACCCAATCAAAATCACAAGGGCAGTGCCCATGGTCACCGTGCCCCAGGGGGCTTGCATCACTACGCTACTAAGATGCCAATCGTCATGCAGGTAAACGTAGCGAATTGCTTCGATCGCATAGCTGAGGGGGTTCAGGGTCGCGACCCACTGTAACCACCTGGGCATAAAGGAAAGGGGAACGAGAGCGGTGCTGGCAAACAGCAAGGGCAGGTTGGTGACAAAAATGACCGCAATTAACTCAATATGGCCCGGCAGGGAAAAGGCTAACCCCAGACTGAGGGCAGTTACCGCCAGCACCAGTAGTAGCACAATCAGGCCCATCAGCAACAATCCCGGCAGGTCAGGCAACCCCGCCCCCAGAATTGCACTGACCGCCACGATCGCGATTGTTTGCACGAAGCTCATGAAGGTAATGAAGATGGCTGATGCTGCCACAATGGAGTAGCGGGAAGAGAGGGGAGCAACCAGAAGGCGATTCAGAAAGCCAAACTCTCGATCAAACATAACAGGCAAGCCAGCATTCAGGGCACCACTAAAAGCCGTGAATACAATAATGCCTGCGCCTAAAAAGCGACCGTAGTTAACCTGATCGCCAAACAGGCCAGCGGGGGCATTTTGAAACAGTGCTCCAAATAAAATCAGCCACATGATGGGTTGAATCACCCCTGCAATTAGGGTAGAAGGCCGTCGTCGCAGTTGGATAAACAGCCGACGGGCCAGTGCAGTGGTTTCTTGCAAGAAGTCGCTAACAGCAGAGGATTGACCTGTAAGCTCGCCCTGATGACCGCCAGCGCGGATTTCTGATTCAGAAAAGGATGTAATACGGCCACTCATCGTCAACTCCTACTGATTCTCAATATTTGCAAAGGGGAGGACAGTCCCAGTTTATTTAAGTTTCAGCCCATAGCCAATTTAACGCATATTCTGCTTGCGTTCGGCTTTGGCATCGCGGGTACCCTGGGCCGCCAGTTCTGCATCCAGCAGGGTACGCCCCGTGGCCGAGAGATACACGTCATCCAGACTGGGGCGAGATTGGGCGATGCCAAAAATGGGTAAATTGGCTGACTGCAGCGCTTTTTGCACCGTTAACAGGGCATCACTGCGAGGTTCTACAATCAAATTTAAGCAATTACCCTGAGCACTGTTAATCAGCGCTTCTTGCACCGTCGGCAGTTGCTCCAACAAGTGCTTGGCAGCCTCAGCTTCGGCAATAGGGGAAAATTCTCGGATTCTCAAGGTGATGCGATCGCCGCCCACCCGATCTTTTAAATCCGAGGGAGTGCCACAGGCAATCACTTTACCCTGGTCAATAATCGCGACGCGATCGGCCAGCGCATCAATCTCTTCTAGATAGTGGCTCGTAATCAAAATCGTAATGCCTTGTTGCCGCAGAGTTCGTAAAAATTCCCAGACGGTAAAACGGCTCTCAATATCTAGACCGACGGTGGGTTCATCTAGCACCAGAACATCTGGTTTGTGCAGTAGACCCGCCGCCAGATCCAGCCGTTTCTTAAGACCACCAGAATAGGTGCCTGTCTTTTTGTCAGCATAGGCCTCCAGATCCAATAGTTTCAGCGCTATATCGATGCGGGTTTTAACCAGTGATCGGGGCAGATGATAGATGGCGGCCTGGAGCTCCAATAACTCTCTGCCGGTTAGCACCTTATCTAGGGCTACTTCCTGGGCTACATAGCCCAACCGTTGTCGGGCCAGACGGGGGTTTTTTGTTACAGAAATGCCAGAAACCTGAAGGCGGCCAGAGTCCGGTTCCGTCAGGGTACAGAGGCAGCGCAGGGTGGTGGTTTTGCCAGCCCCATTTGGCCCCAATAGACCAAAAATTTCCCCTGGCTGAATCTCAAGAGAGACATCCTTAACTGCTTCTACAGCGCCATATCGCTTTTTTAGCTGTTCGATCGTTACTGCCGGAGTCATTGCCCCACCTGATGATACAAATCTCAATCTTTATTTATTTTAATCGGGTTAGACCGGAATCGGGAGCAATGGGCGGGTTTTACCACCCCTAAATTGCGCTGACGGGCTTGGGTTCAAAGATAGCGGTTAAAATGCCCAAAATTTTGTCCACATCGCTGATGAAATAATCACTACGGTCGATATAGGCCACTTGCTGCCTTAGCTTAAGGAATTTCCAATCGGTGCCGGTGGTTACAGCCCCATAAATGGTATCAATGGCTTCCTCTTCCTGCTGATTGAACAGTTGAGCGGCGATCATCGTGGCCAGACATTGCCCTAAACCAGAAGGAATATTTTCCCGTTTGGCTTCAACAATGGTCAGCACCGGTTTGGTGATGAAAAATTGCTCTAGCGAGCGGGTCAAAATAAAATCGCAGGTGCCGTTTAACCCCCGGTCAAGGTCTACATTGAACTCGACCCCAGAAAAGAGGCTGACCTGCCCCTGAAGATACCGCCTGACGTCAGTGAGAACCGGCATGATGATTAGTTCTGAACGGGCTTTTTCGGTGTTGATGGCCGTGGCCAGGGAGAGGTTTTCCTGGAGGCTGAGGGCCAGTAAATGACTGGGCTGTACCCGATCAATCTGAGGAAAAAGGATTTCAGTTTCAACCGTGCTCAGGTTGAAGTCGCTTTTGACCTTGCTGAGGGTAAAGTTGCTGTAGGACATGGTGATGCTAAGGGGGGTAGGCGTTATCGTTTCGTGAATAGGTTGTCTTCGACCAGGCGCTTCCAGGATACCAGGAAGGTATCATCCGGTTTTTTGGGCTGGCGTCACTCAAAAACAGGATGAATTAAAACAAAGTTTCAACTCATCCTGCATCTTTTTTATCCCTAGAATCAACAGTGCCCTTACGCTGGTGGCTAAGGAATCGTACTCAATACCGATTCCAAACTCTCAGTAGCAGTGGCAACCATTTGCTGAGTAAGGGGGAGGCTATCCAGGGCCATGCCGGCAAACAGGAGCATCAGGTAAAGAATGGAATATTTGAATACCGATCGGGCTACCTGTAAGTCAGAGGGAACCTGCATCAACTGCCATGATTTGTATAGGAATACTGACCCTAAGCCTAAAGCAATTACCCCGTAGACTGGGCCCAGCACATTTAGGGGGTAAACCAGCAACAGTGTGACTGGAACCAGGGCCAGTGTATAGAAGGTAATCTGCTTAGACGTTAGCTCGTTGCCTGCAACCACAGGTAACATCGGCACCCCAACGCTGGCATAATCCTCCCGGATCATAAGGGCTAAGGCCCAAAAATGGGGTGGCGTCCAGAGAAAGATGATCGCAAACAAAATCCAGGCGGCCCAACTCAAATCACCTGTCACCGCAGCCCAACCGACCAGCGGTGGAATGGCACCCGCCGCCCCGCCAATCACAATATTTTGAGTACTATGGCGTTTCAACCAGTGAGTATAGACGAGCACATAGAAAACAATCCCTGACATGGCCAGACAGGCTGCCAGTAGATTGGCAAACACGGCCAGCAAGGTAAAGGAAATACTGGCCAGGGCGATCGCAAATATCAGGGCATGGTGAGGCTGAACCCGACCAGAGGGCAGAGGACGTTTGCGAGTCCGCTCCATGATGTAATCGATGTCTCGGTCATAGAGACAATTAATCGTGTTAGCCGCACCTGCCGCAAAAGCACCACTTAGTAGAGTAAGGAGCAGTAATACTGGGTTGACCTGCCCCTCTGCTGCCACCCACATCCCTCCTGCAGTCGTAATCAGAAGTAAAAGAATGATGCGAGGTTTGGTGAGTTGATAGTAGCTTTGTATCACCTGAAAGAAGTTTTCATGGTGACGGTGAATGGCTGTTACGCTTGAATTTTGCATTCGTTATAAGTCCCTACACAAAAACGCCAAAGTAGCTCAAGTCAATAGCGGGAGCTCAAGACCGCAAAATCCTAGAGGTTTGATTTCACCATCTGCATCTTGTTAAAGCGAGACAATTTAAGCAGGCTGTTCATTCGTTGGAGCTTCAAATCCAGCGTCGGGGTGCATCACTGGGGACAAGCTAGCAGACACCGTGGCAGGGGCATCCCGCAGAGCCAAGACGGTAAAGGCAACCAACACCCCCAATAACAAAGCGCCGATCGCCTGATGCGCAACGGTGAGTGGCTCAACCTGCAAGCGCAGCTTAAAGGTGGCAACTCCCAATAACACCTGGAGAGCTACCAGCCCACCTGCCATGGCGGCCAATCGTCGCAATCGGGAATTTAAGGCGGGAGTCCGCCAAACCATCACCACCAGAGCCAGCGTTGCCAGGGTCGCAGGAAAAACCCCCAGGATATGGTTATTCATGACTTGACATAAATTGGATGTACTCAAACATTGGTGCAAGGCCCACTGGGAACCCACCAGTGCCCCCAGAAGGCTTTGGAGATAGACTAAAATTGCAGCCGTCAAGCCAACCCAGGGTAATTTGCCAACATTGCCTGTTCCTTCATAGGGCAGCAGAGCCGTCCCCAGTGCCAGCAACACAATGAAGAATAGGAGTGCCGTACCCAAATGGGCTGTCACAATATCAAACCGGAGCAATTCTGTGACAGTCAAACCACCCAAAATGCCTTGAAAAACAACCAACCCCAAAGCCAACAAAGCAGTCCAGGGCGTCCATCTAGGTAAGGAGGAGCGGTACCACCAAGTGAGGGCAACCAGGGCGACCGCAAATAACCCCATGGAAGCCGCCGTCAGGCGATGAAACCACTCTAGAAACACCTGGAGATTCATCTGCTGGCGGGGCACCAACATGCCGTAACACAGCGGCCAGTCAGGACAGGCCAACCCTGCATTCATAACGCGAGTGGCGCTACCAAGAGCCATCAGAAAGAGCGTTTCAGTTGCCATCCCCAGGGCAAATTTGCGGATCCGCCCCCGGATGCGTTGCTCATCTGGGGAAATCTGTGCCTTAGAAACAAAATTTGTCATCTGAGGACCCCTCCTATAAAACATCAAACTTTATCAAGGATGAAGTAACTGCTCACTTTCGATTTAAAATTTCAAGCACCGGTCTGGAGTCTGAACAAACCTGGTACTACTTTAGTCAGACTCTCGCTTCAGGCCCAAACACTTAGGGTTTTCTTTCGATTGCGTATTACAAAACCGACACAATCAGGGCAAAAAATTTACACCTCTTAACACGATGCGATGGCAATCCCTGGTTCACAACCCTCACCATGGAGGGTTCTCTATTGAAACTGTAGTGGTTGATCCAACTGGAATGACGACCTCGTGAAGAGACGGTAGAGTGGATTCAGTATGATCCTCGCCAGGAAAGCCATGAATGTCCTCACCCTCAATTTGGATAATGTACACCTCACGGATGAGCAGTTCTGGCAGCTGTGTCAGCGCAATCGAGATTGGCAATTTGAACTGACTGCGACTGGAGAGTTAATAATTATGGCCCCCGGTGGTGGAGAAAGTGGCAATCAGGAAGCGAATCTTAACGGTTATGTCTGGTTATGGAACCAGGAAACGGAGGCAGGGTATGTCTTCAGTTCCTCTACGATCTTTAAATTACCCAATGGTGCCAATCGATCGCCGGATGTAGCCTGGATCTAAAAAGACCGTTGGAAATCGCTGACTCCGGAGCAACGGCGCAAATTTCCCCCGATCGCCCCTGACTTTGTGATTGAACTGCGCTCTGCCACGGATCCCCTGGAACCGCTACAGCTCAAGTTGCAGGAATATATGGACAATGGAGTCCGCCTGGGCTGGTTAGTCAACCCCCAGGATCAACAGGTTGAGATTTACCGGCCCCATCAACCCATCGAAGTTCGCTCCTTACCCACTGAACTGTCAGGAGAACAGGTGCTGCCGGGGTTTCTGCTGCCTCTGACTGTTTAACCCGGTATTTTAAGTGTCAGGTATTATCAGGTTAAGCTCCATCTCACACACCAAAAAATATGGACTATTTATGGGAAATAGCAACAGAAACAGACTTGATGCGGCTCAATTTAGTCTAGCTGTTTTGGTCAGCGCTGGGTGCTGGCTCCCGGCGATCGCGCCCCTGCTTACCCTGGCCCAACAACCTGACTCAACTCCCGCCACTTCCCCACCTGCGACACAAACAGCAGGCTCAGAACTAAAAGTAAAGATTTCAGAAGTCTTAATTGAGGGAGTACAAGATCAACCAGAATTAAAAAAAATAATTTACAATACGATACAAATTAGAGTTGGACAGGAAGTAACAATATCAAGACTTAATCAAGCTAAAGAAGACATTTTGTCTACAGGATTCTTTAAAGGCGTTGACTTCAAAGTGCCGTGGCAGAAGTCATATCCGGCACCCTTGAAAATTTTTGTAGAGCCGAATTCCATATTGAGATCAGTTGTTTTAAATAATATCGGAGAAGGGACGCCTACGGCACTGGTTCAGCCTAATGAGAACGTGAAAGTATTGGTATAGGCTCATTAGCGAAGGATGCGAAGTTGGAGAAGATCTTCCCAAGAAAGCCCTTTTTCAAGGATTCCTATCGCAACCGCAGGAACTTTTTGAGTCGTA
>JBJTUO010000145.1:0-10910 GCA_046080785.1 Leptolyngbyaceae cyanobacterium
AGCTAGGCCAACCAAGCGGTGGCGAAAACAAAGTAAGTTTTTGAGTACGGTCGGGCAGACCGGAATTTATGCCTGGAAAGCGATCCTTAAGTGGGAGCCTAGATGTCAAGGGATATTCTAGTATTCTCGGATCGGACATGGCGTATAAGACCTGAGTAGAGGCAACTCGAAAGGGCGACGGCAGTTCAGGAACCCCGCACTGTATGCGCAGCATCAGTCTCAGGAGGATGTCAGTAACCAGGCATAAAAAGCCTTTGCTCCATCTCAAATTTTTGGACTCAACTCAGGAGAGATACGCGCTATGCGAATGTTTAGAGTTACTGCTTGTGTACCCAGTCAAACTCGCATCCGGACTCAGCGGGAATTACAAAATACCTATTTCACTAAGCTGGTTGCTTATGATAACTGGTTTCGGGAACAGCAGCGCATTATGAAAATGGGTGGCAAAATCGTCAAGGTTGAGCTCGCTACGGGTAAGCCTGGTACTAATACCGGTCTGGCTTAGCCTTTTTGCTGACTCGTTTTTTACCCCCATGGGGCGATTAGGTAACCAAAGCAATTGCAACCGAGAGAGGTCGTAGCTGGCCTCTTTTTTGTTGTCAGTTGTGTTTCATCCTGAGTCACGCTGTCATGCATCTCAATCTCCCGTCTCCAGACTGGAAGCAAGCCCCAGATCAGCCTAGTTTAGAGCCACACCAAATCCATCTTTGGCTGGTTGAAGTAGATGCCGTTTCCCAACCGCAACTACAACAGTTGTCTTGCTATCTGTCAGAGGATGAGCAACAGCGGGCCGCAAAATTTCACTTTGCGCTGCACAGACGACGATTTATTGCCAATAGAGGAATTCTCCGATCGCTGTTGGGTCGTTATCTACACTGCCATCCTAAAACAGTAACGTTTAGTTACGGTGCCCATGGTAAACCATTAATTGCAAATCCTAAGCATCAGTTGGGCCTGCAGTTTAATGTTTCCCATTCTGAGCGGCTCTGCCTGATTGCGATCGCCCAGCAGCATCAGGTTGGTATTGATTTGGAGCAGCACCGAGGACTGACAGATTTGAATGCCCTGGCTCAGCGTTTTTTTACAGTCAATGAGTACGCCGCAATTCAAGCATTGCCTGATATTCAAAAACCAGGTGCCTTTTTTCAATATTGGACTGGTAAAGAAGCGTTGCTGAAAGGGCTAGGGGTCGGGTTATCTGGCCTTTCTCAGATAGAGTTAAGTATCACCCCTGGCCAGGTAGGGTGGGCGATGCTGCAAGCACCAGGTCTGTCTCAGCAGGAATGGATGGTAGAGCTGTTTACTCCCGCCCTAGCCTTTACCGCAGCGATCGCAATAAAAACTAAACATCCCATTGAAATAGCCTACTGGCAGTGGTCTGAGGGATGATCACGGCTCAGATTAATCTATATTTCTTCAGATTGTGCTGAGAAAGCGGATGCCAAAGGGTCAAATAGAGTGTAAAAAGAGTGTAGGTGCCTGACGGATCTAAGAACAAGGATTAATCGCTTCATGGAATTTTCGATCGCTACACTGCTGACCAGTTTTCCGGATGATAAGCTCGTCACACCCAAAGCGCTGGAAAAAAAGCTGGATTGCCAAACTGACGACGATTTGCGCCGCTTACAGATAGCCCTGGATGCGTTAGAAAAAATTGGCGTTTTGGAAAAAGACCGGGGTCGCTATCGGCGTCTGCAAGAAGATGGCGTTGTTGAGGGTAAGCTACGCTGTTCCAGCAAGGGGTTTTGCTTTGCCATTCAAGATGTTGAGGGCGCTGAGGATATTTATATTCGGGAAAGCCAGTTGAATCATGCCTGGAACGGCGATCGGGTTCTGGTCAAGGTCACTAAGGAAGGAAGCCGTCGTCGCAGCCCAGAGGGAGAAGTGCGGCTGATTTTAGAGCGCGCCAATCCGTCAGTGCTGGCAAGGGTCAAGCAGCTTGAAGACCATAACTTTCGGGCCGTGCCCCTCGATGATCGCCTGCTATTTGAGTTAGATTTACAGCCCAATGGCAATGATTTATTTCAAGCGATCGATTATCTGGTGCATGTGGAAGTACTGCGATACCCCCTGGGGCAAAACCCACCCATCGGTCGGGTGGCTCAGATTTTGGGAACCGATGCCGATGCGGCTGACATTGATATTGTTTGCTGTAAGCATGACCTGCCTCGAACCTTCTCACCGGCTGTTTTAGAGGCAGTCAAAGCCTTACCCAGCAAAATTAGCAAAACAGAACTGAAGAAACGAGTTGATCTGCGATCGCTCACTACGGTCACCATCAAAGCTGGTCAGGCTTCCACTACCCACGACAGCCAGGATGATGCGATTACCTTAGAAAAATTAGAGGATGGTAACTGGCAATTGGGGATTCACATTGCCGATGTGGCTCACTATGTAGAACCCGACTCACCCATTAATAGAGATGCTCAACGGCGAGGAACTTCTATTTATCTGGGAGACATGGTTATTCCCATGCTGCCAGAGGCGCTGACTGCAAATCTTTGCGCCCTCCTACCGGGTAAAGATCGCATGACTGTTTCAGTGCTGGTTACCCTTACCCCAGCAGGGGAGGTAGTGGAATACGAAATCCAACCCACGGTGATTCAGGTCGATTATCACCTGAGTTATGAGCAGGCAGAGGCGATTTTACGGCGACAGGAAGAAACACCCGCCGTAGATATCAAGCCCTTTCAGGCCATTAATGATTGGCTTGACCAGATCGATTCTGTCAGCCACGCTTTGAAGGAACAACGGCGTCAGCGAGGAGCTTTTGAGCTAAATCTACCCGAAAAATCTTCTCAACCTAACCAAAGCGAAGGTGCCAGACTCCTATTTCGACCTAAATTTCATTACGATGATGAGGGGGCGTTAGGCGCAATGGTGGTGTCTGCAGCAGTGCCTACCCATGCCATGATTGCCGAATTGATGCTGCTGGCCAATCAATTGGTTGCAGAGCATCTGCAAGCCTTGGGGCTACCTGCTATTTATCGGGTGCATCCCACTCCCGATCCAGATGATGTGCAGGAGTTAATGAAACTGGCGGCCAGTATGGGCCTAGATTTGACCCTGGCAGCAGAAGATACTGTACGTCCCCAAGATTACCAGAACTTTACCCAGCAGTTTGCCCAATCGGATGCGGAGCGAGTAATGACCTACTTGCTGCTAGAAACCCTGAAGCCTGCTTTTTATAGCACAACTGCCAAGCCTCACTTTGGACTGGCCCTGGAGCAGGGCTATACTCACTTCACTTCGCCAGTCAGGCGATTTCCCGACCTACTGATCCAGCGTGTTTTGCATCTCTTGTTTGAAGAAGGCCGCGATCGCAAGTCTACCCGATCTAAAGAGGTGGTAGATCTGCGCCATAGTTCCTGTCATGAGGCGATTAGCTGGCAAGTACTGCCGCCGGATATCCAGCAGGAGTTAGAAAGCTATTTGGGAGCCATCGTGGTGCATTTAACTGAACGAGAAAAACTGGCCCAGGAAGCAGAGCAAGACCTGGAAGGTCTCAAGAAAGCCGAGTTGATGAAGGAACGCACTGGCGAAATCTTCCATGGTCTGATCACAGGGGTGCAATCCTACGGCTTGTTTGTAGAAATCGAGGAACTTCTAGTAGAAGGGTTGGTTCATGTCAGCTCCCTCAAGGATGACTGGTATGAGTATCGCTCTCGCCAGCAAACCCTGGTCGGTCGTAAAAATCGTAAGCAATATCGATTGGGAGACCGCATTGAGGTACAGGTTAAGAGTGTGGATTACTATCGTCAGCAAATTGACTTGATTGCTGTCGGCGGCGGTAGCGAGGCAGAAGACCTGCCAGAAGAGGACGACGTGGACAGTTTCGATCCTGAATTGGATGCTGACGACGAGAATGAGTAGAAGTTGATGTCTACCCCTCATCCGCTCATCCTTGGTGTTACGGGAGCCTCTGGCCTGATTTATGCCGTTCGCACCCTAAAGTTTATGCTCCAGGCTGACTATGCTATTGATCTGGTTGCCTCTAAGTCAACCTATATGGTCTGGCAAGCCGAGCAATCCATTCGCATGCCATCAGACCCGATCCAGCAGGAGCAGTTTTGGCGACAACAGGCTGAAGTAGCAACTGGCGGTGCCCTGACTTGCCATGTCTGGAGTGATGTGGGAGCCACGATCGCGAGTGGTTCCTTTCGTACCCAGGGAATGCTGATTATTCCCTGTAGTATGAGCACCGTGGGCAAATTGGCGGCAGGCTTGAGTTCTGACCTGTTGGAACGAGCGGCAGATGTACAGCTTAAAGAAGGCCGCAGGTTGGTATTGGTGCCTCGTGAAACCCCATTTAGTCTGATTCATCTCCGCAACCTGACAACTCTGGCAGAAGCGGGAGCTCGCATTGTACCTGCCATTCCTGCTTGGTATCATGCCCCCCAGACCATCGAGGATCTGGTAGATTTTGTGGTAGCTCGTGCCCTCGATCAACTGGAGATTGACTGCGTATCCCTAAATCGCTGGCAGGGGCATTAAAAGCCTATCCGGAAGCTGCTTCACAATTTCCACAATTCAATTCAATCATCCTGCTCATCCCCTTGAGCTTCAAGATAATCGCTACAATTTGTGTATTCGGATAGATTCTAAATGGTCTAACTTGCATAACTCATGAATTAACTGAACTGCTCGTCATTCCCGCGTAGGCGGGAATCCACCCTGGTAGAAGTTGCCGAACCTGGATTCCCGTTGCCACGGGAATGACAGCCAATAATTGAGGGGTTCGTGAATAATTCAGGTTTAAGATAGCAAATGCCAGGGCAGAGTCATGATAATCTGACACAGACTTGATCATTGTCTGCATTCACTCGTTACTCATCAGGTTTAGATTACATGGCTATTCTCGATTCTCAAGGCCGCTTGTTTGGTAAGGTTAGTCTGCTCGACTTGGGAGCCGCCCTGGTTATTCTCTCTGTGATTGTAGGAATTTTCTTTTTCCCTGGCACGAGCGGGTCCGTCGCCCAAATTGGTACAAAGACGAAGCCAGTCGAGGTGGATGTGTTTATCCGAACGGCTCTGCATAACGCAACCGATGTCTTGAAACCGGGCCAAAAAACCAGTCTGATTATCCGAAATCAGCCTTACGGTGAGGTCACGATCAAGGCTGTTAGAGTTTTGCCAGAAACAGTGGCGGTGCCTCAGCCAGATGGCTCTGTCAAAGCCCTGCCTGACCCCAGACCAGAGGAGAGTAAGATCAGCACCAATTATCTGGTAACCCTGACGGGGAATGCTCAAATTACCAAAAATGGGCCAGTGTTAGGCAATAACAAGATCAAAGCTGGCTCTCCGATCGAGCTTGAAGGTTTTACTTACAACTTCCCTAACTTAAATGTGCTGGATGTGCGAATTATAGAATAATGCAAAGCGGGACACTTTATTGAGTCAGAAGTCAGGATTGAGAATCTAGAAGCCAGAATCTAGCAATTTGCCTAATTTCTGAATCTTGACTCCTTGATCTCCTAACTCCTTCTCTCCTAACTTCTGCCCTCTGGCCTACTCAGGATTTGCCAGCTTAAATTACATGCGGTCTTCCTAATTCATTTAAAAACCGTCGAATCAGGCCGATCGTGATCGCAGGTAATTCTAACTGGGGCGTTAGCCCCACATCGTCTAGCTCAATAAATGCCCGTACTGCTTGCGGGTTCAACGCGGCCAAGCGTCGTCCAACTTCTGGAGTTGTAAATTGAGATCGCCGGCCCCAAATGATAGCGGTGGGAGTCTTCAGCTGCTCGATGTAAAGGGAGAGGTCAAAGCAGAGATCTCCCCGGACAAAGGAAAGCGCTGCATACTCGGCACCGGGCTGGGTGGCTGATTCCAGATAAGCCTCTACGATTTCTGGAAACACCCGATCGGCATGGGCAAACTGACGTTGCTCCAGAAAGGCTCGAATACCGAAAGGGGTAGCAACCCCAAAGTTATAAAGCACCTTATCGAGGCCAGGAGTGCTGACCAGTTGCACAATCAAAGTGCGACTGTAGTCTTCTCCAAACTCAGCCAAGCCAGTTGGCGTGGTTAGAATCAGAGACTGAAACAGATCTGGCCGGGCGATCGCAGCCCGAATGGTGATAGCCGCAGTGAGGGAAGATGCCACTACCGACACGGCAGCAGAGCTAGTTTGCTCTAAAAATTCGATCAGGGTGTTGACATAGTCATCTACCTGGTAGTTGCGAACGGGGTGATCTGAGCGGCCCCAGCCAATTAAATCAGGGGCCAGAATCCGATATTCTGAGGCAAATGCCGGATACACTTTTGACCACTCGTAGGCTGAAGAACCGCCGCCAAAGCCGTGCAAAAATACCAGACTGGGAACAGATTCTACAGTTGACTCCGGCGTTACCCAGGGAAAGCCTGATGCGGTATAATAAACTACCGTCCCTAACTGAGTGACGACCGACTTTGAGCCAAACCCTGGTGGTACAAACATAAGCACTTTCCTCAGCCAATCAGCCCCTTGTCAATCATAGCGTTGGTTTAATTTTTGACCCCTCAGAACTTTTCAAACATCCTCTTAACGATTTGTTACAACCTGCTAAAGTCAAGCGGTTCACTCCCTGGGGTAAGGTGGAGAGAGTGACTGTAAAAGCGTGTTTCAATTTCTGAATTTATGTCTTCCACTGCATCGCCTCCGATCGACTCTCCCACGCGCACTATTCGCATCGGCTCTCGTAAGAGCCAGTTAGCCCTGGTGCAAACCTACTGGGTGCAGGAAGAGTTACAAAAAGCTTTTCCCGATCGCACCTTTGAGGTGCATACCATGAGCACCCAGGGTGACAAGATTCTGGATGTGGCGCTGGCTAAGATTGGAGATAAGGGCCTCTTCACCAAAGAGTTAGAGCTGGGTATGCTGAACCAGGAAATTGACTTTGCAGTTCACTCCCTTAAAGATTTGCCCACCCGCTTACCCGATGGCTTGATATTGGGCTGTGTCACTGAGCGAGAAGACCCGGCGGATGCACTGGTTCTCCATGCCAGGCACCAGGGCAAACAGTTGGGCAGCCTGCCAGCAGGGGCAGTGATTGGCACCTCCTCGCTGCGACGATTGGCCCAACTGCGCCATCACTATCCCCACCTGAGCTTTAAAGATGTGCGGGGCAATTTGAATACCCGTCTGCAAAAGCTCGATGATGGCGAATACGATGCACTGATTCTGGCAGTAGCGGGCTTGAAACGGTTGGGCATGGCTGATCGGATTGACCAGATTATTCCAGGTGAAATTTCTCTCCATGCCGTAGGCCAGGGGGCACTGGGAATTGAGTGCCGGGGAGAGGATGCAGAGGTACTGGAATTACTAAAAGCCCTGCAACATACTGCCACCGCCCAATGTTGTTATGCAGAACGAGCCTTTTTGCGGGAACTGGAAGGTGGTTGTCAAGTGCCCATTGGTGTTCAGACCACGTTAGATCAAGATACCCTGACGTTAACGGGCATCGTAGCCAGTCTGGATGGTCAGCGTTTAGTCAAAGACTCGATCTCAGGGGCGGCCGCAGAGGCGGATCAACTGGGGACAGCGCTAGCAAAACGGACGAGAGAGCAGGGTGCCCAGGAGATTTTGGATGAAATTTTAGCGACCGTACAGCGGAGTTAAACTGAAGGCTACGCAGGGTGCCGCGTTCCCCGGTATGATGTGACAGTGCTACATTGCCAGAAAACATAGGGGGCTACAGGGCTAAAGATGCGCATTTTATTTGTTGCAGCAGAGGCATCGCCGATCGCAAAAGTCGGTGGTATGGGAGATGTGATCGGCTCATTGCCGAAAGTGCTGCGAAAAATGGGGCATGACGTACGGGTATTTTTACCCTACTACGGCTTTGTCTCCGATAAAGTAAAAGTGCCCAAGGATCCAGTCTGGCAAGGGTCAGCCATGTTTCAAGACTTTGATGTCTATGAAGCAGCCCTCCCCAGTTCGGATGTGCCCCTTTATTTATTTGGCCATCCTGCTTTTTGGCCCCGGCGCATTTATTTTGGTGAAGATGAAGACTGGCGTTTCACCTTGTTTGCCAATGGTGCCGCCGAGTTTATCTGGAATTACTGGAAGCCTGACATCCTCCACTGCCACGATTGGCATACGGGCATGCTGCCAGTCTGGATGAAAGACACCCCTGACCTGGCAACTGTCTTCACCATTCACAATCTCGCCTACCAGGGGCCATCCCGCGCCCGTTTAGAACAAATGACTTGGTGCCCCTGGCATATGCAAGGCGACAATGCCATGGCGGCGGGCATTCTGCTGGCCGATCGGGTGAATACCGTATCCCCCACCTACGCTCAGCAGATCCAAACTCCGGCTTATGGAGAAAACCTGCATGGCCTGATGTCATTTGTCAGTGGCAAGCTATCTGGGATTTTGAATGGGATTGATGTAGAGTCTTACAATCCTGAAACCGATCGCTATATTGCCCAAAGCTTTTCGGCAGAAACCATTGAAAACCGGGCTGCTAACAAAATTGCGCTACAAGAAGAAATGGGTCTGGAAGTTAACTCCAAAGCCTTCTTAATGGGAATGGTCACCCGTCTGGTGGAGCAAAAAGGCATTGATCTGGTGATTCAAATCCTGGATCGGTTTCTGGCCTATACCAATTCCCAGTTCATCATGTTGGGTACAGGGGATGCTTACTACGAAAACCAAATGTGGCAATTGGCCACCCGTTACCGGGGCAGGATGGCGGTTTACCTGCTACACAACGACTCCCTGGCCCGCAGGGTCTATGCCGGCACAGACACCTTTTTGATGCCCTCTCGCTTCGAGCCCTGCGGCATCAGTCAGTTGCTGGCCTTGCGTTATGGTTCGGTGCCGATCGTCCGGCGTACTGGTGGGCTGGTGGATACCGTTGAACCCCATGACCCCACAAATCACAGTGGCACTGGCTACGGCTTCGATCGCTACGAGCCCCTCGACCTCTACACCGCCCTGGCCCGTAGTTGGGAGGGTTTCCAATACAAAGACCGCTGGCAGGAACTGCAACAACGCGCGATGCGTCAAGACTTTAGCTGGGATCGGTCGGCCAAGCAATACCATCAGCTCTATCGTGATGCCTTAGGGTTGTCACCCGAAGATCCCGATCCCGTCGATCATCCAGCCCTAGTTTCTCCCGCAGAGGCTTAATGTCATACCCTTTCCTACACTCTGCCGTTTTCACCGCTGCGGCGGTTATTCTGCCTGGCATGACTGTACTGACTGGTTTATTCTCTGCTAAACCCGCTATCTGCCCTATCGGCTGTGTGGCGTCTCCCGTTTTAGCCCAGGAATCCAGGCTGCAACGCATCCAATTTGCCCCTGGCAGTAACTCTGCCACAGTTGAAACAGCAGTGGTGCTGGGTACCCGCGATCGCTATTTGCTCAATGCTCGTCAGGGGCAGGTGCTCACCCTCAAAATTTCGTCGGTCGAAAAAAATGCCCTGTTTGATGTGTTAACTCCAGTCGATCGCGCAGGTCAACGCACTACATTAAAGCAGGGCGTTACCCGCTGGCAAGGTAAGTTGCCTGTCAGTGGAGATTATATTGTGGTGGTTGGCTCAGCCCGTGGCAATGCGACTTACAAGCTACAAGTCAGTATTAAATAAACGGTGAAATTGTGCAGCAGCAGATAACTTCAACACCGCCCTACGGCTATCACCGCAGGGCGGGATAAAAAGGAATGCAGTTCCTTTTTGGATCATCTAATCTCCACTTCCGTGGGGACTGGTTTGTCCCGCTTTAAGCGGATACCCGTCCCTACAAGAAGGTCGTTGCTTAATTGGAGACAACGGCTTGGGGCTGAGCTCTATAGTAATTCTTCACAGTGGAGACGGTTTCCTGAGAACCATTGGCAATGATACCTAAAACAGGGGTAGAGTGAAGGCTCATCTCATCCAGGGCATACTTGATCTTTGCTGCTTTAGTCTTGTCTAACCTGACAACTATCGCTAGACCATCAGTATGATTTGCAATGATGCCACTGTCTGCCAACCCAACAAGTGGGGGCGTATCATAAATGACAATGTCAAATTCCATTTGAAATTGATCCATCAACAGTCGCATTTTCTTAGATGACAGGGCAGAGGCTGGATCAAGTGCTGTTTGCCCTGCTGTGAGCACCGTTAGCCGTTCTTCTGTCGGGGCTTGTTGCAGACAAGTTTGGATATCTTGATTGGAACTCAAAATATCACTCAAGCCATACTGGTTTGGGAGATTCATCAAGTGATGCACATTAGGTTGACGCAAATCTGCATCTACCAACAATACCCGTTGCCCCATGGCGGCAGCAACTAGCGCCAGATTAGTGGCGATCGTTGACTTACCATCGCCTGGTTGGGCTGAGCTAATCGCTAGGGATCTGATCGGAGTATCCCAGCCCTTCAACATGCGAATGTTTTTGTACAGAGAACGAATCGACTCCGTAAAGGGCGAGTCATTATAGTAAAGATACGAGCGTGAATTGCCCGAAACACTTGCCCCATAGCCATTCTGTTCAGGGCTACCCTTGATTGTGTTGAACAGTCCGGCTAGATCGAGATCTGGACTTGTTTGAGTCGACGGCATTTCCGGCTGCCAGGTTTTGTCAGTTTCAACAGTTTCCCCATCTCTCCTAGGCACAACTCCCAACAACGGCAAGCCGGTTAAGCGTTTTACTTCATTGGGCGATCGCAAGACATCCTGGGAGATTTCCACCAAAAGACCAACTCCTACCCCTAGTAAAATGGATAGCACCGCAGTCATTACTAATTGGCTAAAATTAGAGCCATTGGGCATGGCTCCCACGCTTGGAGCAGCGAATAACTCCCAAGGCACCTCTTGCTGAGCCGCATCGATTTCCAAGCCTTCCCGACGAGCGAGAAACTTATTCAAGCTCTCAGTTGCCAAAGCTAGTTCTCGCTGTAAATCTGCATACTGACGGGCGAGTTGGGGGAGTTGCCGA
>JBJTUO010000146.1:0-3342 GCA_046080785.1 Leptolyngbyaceae cyanobacterium
CGTTATGCTTAATAACCCAACTCCAAAGTCTGGAGCAAGACAAGAGCGAATTACAGAATGAGAGCTTACTAGCAACTTCATCCATTACGATCCCAAAAATTGAAATCAAAGCAGGTGAGGGAGATCCAATTGAGATTCCAGAAGTAGTCATAACAGTAACTGCTGAAAAACAGCTCTAATGTCATTACAATTAAGCGTATTGGTTTGATGCACACAGTAAATGTATGAGGAAAGTAACAAGGTAACGTAGATGCCTAAGATTTCCGAAGATTTAATTCGCAAGAAGGCATACGAAATTTGGGAGGCTCGTGGAGATAATCATGGCTCTGCCGAAAGTGATTGGAAGCAAGCTGAAAAAACCTTTCTCAAGAGTTATCACCCTTTTTGCAACTTTTAAGATATGTTCGTAGTAGTAATGAAACTGCAGAGCAAGGCAGGGTCAAACCTATGAAGCCAACAACAGAACAGCTAGAAAGGAGTTCATATAAAGCAACTATTGTTGCATCAGTTGTAGCTATTCTTGCTTTGTGTGCTGGCTCTTGGCAATTCTTCGTAACGCAAAGAATGCAGCAAGAAGGATTGGAGCTAGAACGGCAAATTCAAATAATCGCGCTAAATAATGATTACCAAAAACTTCAACAAGAAGCGGTTGATAATGCTCAAAAAGGTTCTCAAGGATCAAAGCCTCAGGAGGTTAATTCACACGAATTCTATGACTGGAGAGCAAACCTATCTGTCACAATTGCTGAGTCAATTTACAACTTAGATAGTGATAGAAAATGGGACACAACAGTTAGAGACATGATTATAGATCACCAAAGATTTATCGTTTCAGAAAGACTTGAGTGTGACACTTACACTGATAACTTCATTAAGTTTGTTGAGAAAAATCTGCCTGAAGGTTCGCAAGTCTGCAAGAATTGAGTATTAGCTATTAAGTCCCGCAAGCTGCATAACAATCGAGATGGAGCGGACTAAACAGAGATTTGAGATTTGAGTTCAAGATTACTACCGCCGCTCATCTCAGCCGTTAACGCCACCACCACTAGGGCCAGGCCAAGACATCAGGAAACACCTGGGGCACCCTCAAGGGGCCAGGGTTGCCCGTGGGGAGGGGAGCATCAGGGCACCGCCGGAGGGGCTAGCGCCTGGGGTGGGGGCTGCTGCCATGGTGGGGAGGAGGAGTAGGATGCGCCCATTGTAGCGATCGGGCCGGAGGGGAGGAGGTCATGGGTACCATTCGGCTTTGTCGGTCTGGGTCCATCGAACCCGCTGACCTGTAAGAATTTCACGACTAAAGCGCGATATAAACTTTTTGCCCAATGGGGTAAGCGCCGCCCATGTTTCACGAAAACGTGTCCAATAAACGGGATCCTTCAAAAGAGAATCTATGCTACTCGTAGAATATTCTGAGCCGTAAAAAATGCCGTGGTTTGCCAGCTTCTTAAAAGAGTTCCTTGCTGATCTTCTGTCTATCGAATCCATGTCTTCTGTCCGTGGCTTGGCAACCGAAGGGCGAAGTATCCAAGGCCGTTTATTGTCCCAGTCTAGTCCTCCTATTTGGAGCCATCCATTAGGGCTTTCGATAAACTTTTTAAGCATCAAGCGATCATTTTTGCCGACCTTCATCCCATAAAGGGGCTTAAAAGGACGACATAGATAAACCCAAGCCGTCTTGAATCCTGAACTATCAGACTTTGACGGACAATAAAAATGAGTCTTTGGCGAATGGTCAGAGATCGTCGCCTCAAAATCAAACCCTTCAAGAGGTCCGTCAGTAGGGCATTGTTTCATCACCTGAATCTCAACGTCAGGTAATAAACACGACTGCCCTTGAGCATCAGGAACTTCCTCTACGGGCTGAATCCATTTAGCCCAATATTTCCAGCCAGGATCGCCAGGGTCGCAATCCTTAAGCATGACACTGTCCCAAAAATCAAACGACCCCCCAGGCCGGAACCAGTCATCTGAGTCCGAATATTTTGGATAAGCCAGCCGCTTGAGAATATCTAAATCTGTCTGTCCCATATAGCTCCTGCACATTTCTGTATAAACATGATTATGTCACATTTATTCAAAAATGTGCAGACACTATATAAAACAAGGATATGAAGCAAACCACCACCACCCCAACCCAGCCGGGCTAGCGCCTGGGGGGCTGGGCTAGTTGGGGAGGTTGCGCCTACATGATGCCAGTATGTGACAGTTGAGTGTGCCAGAATTGATCCAATTGATCCGAATTGATCCAACTTTTGGAACAGTTGTGATCCTTATCCATCAATGAATAGAGGCTATTGATCCAATTGATCCAGAAAAAACCTATCTATATTTTTTTTCTAATTCAAAAAAACGATACATCCTTTATCCCATAGAGCTTACAGAGATTTTGCGAAGACCCTAAGCTAGGTATAAATTAATACTCAGTATTTTTACTTATCAAAAATTAGCCGCCGCCGCGATTATGTCATAGTGAGGGTATCCCCGCCAAGGTTGCGGATACAGCCAGAATAGATACCTTAAGCCAAGGGTAAGCCAAAAAATTTAAGCCTGAGGGCTGAAAACCTTGAAGCGTAAGGAGTTCAGAAAAATAATAAGACTTGTCTGCCAAGTTATCAAGGAAGTAGACCAATGTTGCATGTAACCAGCCTGCCCGAACCAGAGACGACCCCTGAGGTTTCTCCTGACCTCATCCTGCCCTCCCCTGGCCAACAGGTGTTGCGCCATATCCTGTTGGGTGACTTTGGCGCAATTCGCGAAACCATTCACTATCTCCACGTTAAGGGCTACGCCGAAGCCCAGTGCTGGAGCAAGCCCATCTCCACTGGTCGGGGAGGAGAATACCTAAGTATCCTGACCACCCGGCGATCGCTGAGTTAGATGACCTAGGCCAGATTCAGTGATCCACTAAACGTTAATATTCTTAGGGCTGGGTCCTAATCTCAAACAAGCCATTTTCCTATAGACTCTGCCCCGGGTTACGGGGCAAAGTCTATAGGAATTCCCTACCTAGCCTTGGCTTTGACCATTTGACCCTGTCCTTATCATTTTGGCTAAAGACATAGCGATCGCCAGCCCTATAGTGGTGAGCCTTCGAACCTGGCCACGTTGTTTTAACCCCTGGTTGACTGACAAAACATTGGCTTACGGCGGTTCAAGCCGCTGCTATCCAGACGAAGTCGGCCTTGGGCGTATCTAAAGGTTAGGTTAGGGGGTTAGGAACGGAGGGAAAGAGGTCATCAAAACGATGATTAGCCCAAGCTAACCTGAGCAAGAGAAGATGGTTAAAGCCATCCTCACTCCAGCGCATACCGACACCCTTGAAGCGCTGCTGAATCAGCCATT
>JBJTUO010000147.1:0-49434 GCA_046080785.1 Leptolyngbyaceae cyanobacterium
CTGGCATTCAGGTAATTGACCTCACCCCTGAGCAGATTCTGGCGGCGGTGCAGGAGCGCTGGCAGCGTATTCAGGGAACCTGGGTTGATACCGAAGCCGATCGCGATCGTCACCATCGTTTTTGGGAAATCCTTAAAAGTCATCCTAACTTTGACAAGACTAGAAACTGGCAATATCCTGAGTGGATACATCCTGACAGTAGAGTTGGAACCAGTTGGCTGCGATCGCTGGGAGATGCTTTTTTGGCATGAGTTGGGTAACGACTCAGCCCATCCTTAATTTAAATCCCTCTCCTTCCTGCGACAGGCTCAGGATCCGGGGAGAGGGATTCAAATCCAACTGGCCCTCATTGTAGAGGTGCCATTAATCGAGCAACCTGAACTGCTAAACGAAAGCCCAGCGATCGCTGGTTATAGTCTAAAAAATTAACTGGAGTGGAGTTTTCAATGTCAGCCTGCAGCATTGCCTCGACCTGATATAAAAAATCACCTTTCGTCAAAAAAGCAATGTCTTCAAAATTGAGTAAAAAAGAACGGTTATCTAGATTCACAGTGCCCACCCCCGCCAGTACATCATCGACCAGATAGACCTTCTGATGCATAAAGCCTGTGCTATAGCGGTAAAGTTTAATGCCTGTGCGGGCTAACTCGTTGTAATAAGAAAAAGAACTTAAGTAAACCAACAGATGATCGGGATTGTCGGGCAAAAGAATGCGGACATCAACACCTCGTAACGCTGCCATTTTTAGTGCGGCCAAGGTTGGCTCATCAGGGACAAAATAGGGGGTGGCAATCCACAGACGAGACTTTGCCAGACTAAAGAGACCATTAAAAAACAGGGTGCAGACCTGAAACTCATCCGCCGGGCCAGTAGAGAGCACCAGCGCCGTTTCAGCCCCTGCCCCGGGCTTGACAGCCCAATTGACGGCAGGAAGTTCGCGTACAGCCCAGTACCAATCTTTTAAGAAGGAGCGCTGGAGCACCTTGACTGCAGGACCTTGCAATTGCAAGTGAGTATCTCGCCAGTCGCCATAGCGGGGATCTTTACCCAAATATTCTTTGCCGATATTGAGCCCCCCTGTAAAGCCCGTATGGCCGTCCACTACCAGGATTTTACGGTGATTACGAAAATTGAGTTGGAAGCTATTGCGAAATCCTTTCGTGCTATCAAAATCGCTAATCTGCACACCCTGTTGCTTCAACTTTTTCAGATAAGCGCGAGTCATTTTCTTAGAACCAATCTCGTCATATAAGACGTAAACTCGCACCCCCGCCTGGGCCTTTTGGATTAACGCCTGCTGAAATCGACGCCCTACCCCATCATCATTGATGATGTAGAACTGAAACAAAATGTAGTCTTGAGCCGACTGAATCGCGGTCAGCATAGCTTCGTAGGCAGCTTCGCCATTAATCAGTAGTTCAGCCTGGTTACCTTTAATAAAAGGTGCTTCTGCCAGACTTTTGACTAGACTACTTAGTGTTTCTAGACCGTTGGGAGGATCGGCATAGGTGGCAGATAGCTCCTGATAGGAATGGCCCGCGCTATCAGAGTACTCGGCATAGGCTTGCCGATAGATATCGGCATAGCCATGAAACTTGCGCCGCCCCAACACCCAGTAGAGCGGAATGGCCAGCCAGGGAAAGGTGATCAGGGAGAGACTCCAGGCGATCGCACTTTGAGACAGGCGGACATTCATCACTGCGTGGGCCGCATTCACCAGACCCAGGATATGAACCCCCAAGGCGACCCGCCCGATCAGGGATAAATCGTCCCAGGACAATGCCAGTTTGTGAATAGAAATCATAGCTTCAGTTGCAACTCCACCACCATTGGTTTGTGATCTGAGGCTTCACAGTTAATCAACACGTCTGCACTACCTGATCGCGGCTCCATGCCCCGGTAAAAGATATGATCCAGGGGGTCAGACAGTAAAAATCGCTTGAGTTGGAGGTGACTATCCCAGGCAAATTCCACCGCAGATAACCCTAGCCGTTGGGTCATAGCCAACAAACAAGACATGCGCTTGGGGTTCCAGGTATTAAAGTCACCGGAGAGAAGGATTGGGCCATCGTGGTGCATCAGTTGCATTTCCAATTGCTCCAGTTGGGCCTGAAACTTGGCCGTCCTGACAAAGTTAATCCCATGAATATTGGCAGCCAGCAGGGTTTGATGGCTCCAACTTAAGGCATACTCCGTGATCAAAGTCACCTTGGGCGTATCCAGAATCGGTTCCCGGTGTTGGGAGTGCAGCGGTAGGTGTCTGACATGGCGAGCCCTGGATGCGGTCAACACCCCAAACTGATGCTGCGATCGCAGATCCATGAAATTGGGCACAAAATGCCAGCCCATCCCCGCCAGCGTCAGGGGGCTAGACTGATCTAACCGCAACTCTTGTAAGAAAACCAGATCGGGTTGGTAGGTTGTGAAGATCAACGCCAGTTCATCCAGACAGTCGGGCAGGTGATTGTTTTTGGCAATATTCCAATTCAGCACGGTGATGGCAGGCGATTGAATCACCCCATGGGAAAACTGCTCATGGGCATGGGTCACATCCTGCAGCGGGCAGTAAGGGGCCAAGGGAGCCAGGGATTGAGTAATCAAATCGTTTGCCCAGGTTAAGAACCGTTCCATCTTTTATGTGTCAATAGGATAGGACTTAAATTCCCGGTATGCCGAGATCCTGACTGAGTTCCTGCCGTAACCGATAAATAATCGTTTTGGGTTCCAACTGATTCAAAATATCTTGAATCACCCGATTGGGCCCCTGTGGCCCCCAACTACAGCCCTGTTCCAGATACACCTGGACAGCCCGTCCCACCGCATAGGCCCCATACCCAGCGATCGCGCCCTGGAGCACCCCAACGGTAGCCAGCGCCGAAAAACTGGTGGAGCTATCCAGCCCAGATGCTGCCGCTGTTGCTGTTTTACCCATCCCCAGCACCAGACCCCCGACAAATTGTCCGGCTAATAGACTGCCAGAACTGGTGAGAATAGTTTTCCACAATTTACTGGCATTGTGGCGGGTCAGGGGTAAATGATAAAGGTTGGCAAGGGCCTGGATCATGACAATGTCAGATAGGGTTCCCCCTGCGACATCCAGCACAGCAATCGGATTGACGGCCACAGCGATCGCCTTATAGCGGACAAATTTCCAGATTAGATCTTCCGCCGCTGCTTGATGCAGATCGATCAGCTTTTGAGCCAGGATTGTTTCTGCAGTTGTCGCCTGCACTAAGGCATTCAAAGCCATCAGGGTAGAGCCTTCCTGCTGCAACACGGCTACGATTTTCTTCTTGAGCTCAAGGATGTCTGGTTCAGGGGTTTCCCACTGATAATATACCTGACCATTGGGAGCCTCAACCCGCACCTGCAGTGGGGCAGGGGCAGCCGCCACCAAAACAATTTCATGAGCCGATAGGAGTTGCTGCAACTGGTCGCTCCCCTGACTTTTGGCCGCCATTTGTTGCAGGTTCTGATAAATTGCCTGACGACTCTGTTCTGGATACAAGTCTATTTTGTTAAATACCAGAATCAGCGGCTTCTGTGCCTGTCGCAGGTCACAAAGGGCCTGATATTCAGTGCGGGTAATGTCGCCCGCCACTACAAATAAAATCAGATCCGATTGTTGAGCAATCTCCCCAGCCATTCTGGCCCGCGTCTGGCCGTCAATTTCATCCAGCCCTGGAGTATCTACCAGTTCAATTTCTAAAACCTGGGTAGTCGGTAACTCCCAATTGGGTGACCAGCGCAGCGATCGCGGCTCCAGCGTCACCCCGTTGAGCGGCCCGGTCGGTAAAATCTTTTGCCCCATGAGGGCATTGAGAACTGCGGATTTACCTCGACTAACCAGGCCAAAGACGGCCACCCGAAAAATGCCGCTATCCAACCGTTTCAGAGTTCTGGACAGAGCTTGCATCTCTAAACGGGTTGATTCTTCATCTCTGGCATTCAGTCCATGCTTTTGGGCCATCTGCAAATAGGACTGATAGCGACTGATCACCAGGCGCACACTGGCGCGGGTTCGACTCAGGTCGGCATCCACTAAGGGCACAGCCGTTGTAGCAGGCACTTGAAATCGGGGGTCGGAGGTTTGAGTCAAGAGGGTAGGGAAATCACGCTAGATTGATTTTGTACCATCATTACCGGCTCTGGTTCAAGCAACTGAACCTTTGGCGTCAACAGGGGCGAAATATCTGTTTGCAGAGGCATGACCGACTGTTCTGGTAGAGATGGAACAGGCTGTGCCCCCACCTGAACTGGGGCCAGAGGAGAGGAAAATCGACTGATCACCTGCTGTACAACTTCTTGTAGAAAGCTTAATTGCTGGTAATCGCGAAACACCCGCTGTAGAATTTGGTCGATTGATGCGATCGAGAGAGAGGGTGTTTTTTCCAGCGCATCTTGACCCTGGAAGTATTCCACCAAGGTCAACCCGGCAATGCGAGTCAGATAAGCGGCGCTAGCCGCCTGAATACAACCACCGGCAAGATAGGTAACAACGTTGGTTTTGAGCAGACCCATGATTGCCTGGGTTGAAATTTCAACCACCCCCAGTTTCAACAGATAAACCCCCAGCGCGGTTGCGATTTTTTTCGCTTGAGCTGGGGTCAACGGTCGTTGATACAACTTACCCAACTCTATAATCATCTGGGTATTGACAGCAACCGTTGCCAGCACATCCACAGTTGGTATCGGACTGGCAAAGGCAGCAGCGGCAGAAATCCATTGATATTGCTCAATCACTGGCAAAGCCCGTTCCCGTCTGACAGTATTTAAGGTATCTGCCGCCTCTTGTTTTACACTGCAAGCCTGGTTAAAGGAACTGGCAAGAACCAACTGCTCTGACTCGGTTTCCACAATCTGGGTTAGTCGGGCAAGCAAGCTAGCTAGATCGGGTTCAGTTGCCTCCATCCATTCCGCTGCGGTACCATCCGCCTGATGTTGCTGCACCTTAATCGGGTTGGGATTCGCCGCGATCGCTACCACATCTTGTGCTGTGATTACATCCTTCACGTAGCCCTGGAGTCGCTCTACAATAGCTTGCCGATCAGTTGGCAAATACTGATCTTGCTTGCTGAGTACCAATAACATCCGCTTCTTAGTAGCCAGCCGCCGCACCATCGCCAGTTCAGATGCGGTCAAATCACCACTCACTAGAAAGATGGCCAGGTCAGCAGCGATCGCCTGTTGTAGCGCAAGGGTGTCTCCCGCCAGGTCAGTGTCAACCCCCACAGTAAAACAGCACGCTTCCTGTAAGGTAACCAGGGATGCAGTGGGCCCTACCCAATTGGACTGCAAATACTGAATTAGCGTACTTTTACCCGTAGCTTTAGCCCCCAGCACTGTTACGCTTAAATCCTTTCGATCCAAATTGGCGCTAATATTGGCCAGACGAGACTGCAACAGAGGTAACTGTTCAGCGGTAATCGCTGCCGTTGCCGCTTCAGCTTGCAATTGACTGATGACCTGCTCCGCTGCCGTCAAACTGCGCTGTACGGCCGCAGGATCCACCGATCTGGGATCCGATGCAGGTAGACTTACCTGGGATGGCGATCGTTTAAGCCACCAGACGCCTGTTGCGATTGCCCCCCCTAACAGGAGGTAAAGTAGCCCATCATGCAGTAGATAACTCAATAGTTCTAAGCAACCAACCAGGATCACTAAGAACAGGCCACCCGTCAGTAGCGGTCGTTGCAGTTGAACTGTCATAGCGTAAATCGGAAATGCATTAATCCAGTGAGGCATTTCTATTCTACCGAGCCATACCCCAGATTGGCTGATTGAGAGAGATCATCCCAATTTTGTAAGTTTGCCCTCATCCCCTAACCCCTTCTCCCAAAAAGGGAGAAGGGGAACCGGATTCAAAGTCCCTCTCCCGCTCTGGGAGAGGGATTTAGGGTGAGGGCTGCAAAAGTGAGATGCACCCTATTGAGATTTTGGACCTCTCGCCAGGGGATGAGGAACAGGATTGCTAGCTCCCCGGCCCCCTGCTACAGGCTGAAACAGAGGGGATCCGGGGCGGAAGTGAGGGGCGTATCCCTGGAATTCGCAATATCGATGGGTTAGTATACCTGGCCTGCTTTGACTGTCAGAATTTGGGAAGCCTTGAGCCAACCGGAGTCAAAAGCCCCCAAATGAGTGGTGGTAATCAGGGTTTGGAACCGGTCATGCACGGTCTCCAGTAATTGATTTTGGCGATTTAAATCTAATTCTGCCAGCACATCATCTAGCAGCAATAGGGGCGGTTCTCGAATCACATCTTCGATCAAGCTTAGTTCTGCCAATTTCAGGGCTAAAACTAACGTGCGCTGCTGCCCCTGAGAGCCATATTGGCGGGCTGAGGTGCCATTAATCGTCAATTCAATTTCATCCCGATGGGGCCCGACGAGGGTAGTGCCCTGGTGTTGCTCAGCGATCGCCCGTTCCTGAATTTTGGCCAGAAATGCTTGCTGAATTGCTTCCGGTTCGTTTGGTTCTAAACAGACATTGGGGGCATAGGTGATCAACAACTCTTCTCGCTGGCCGCTAATGGCCCCGTGCCACTTTTGGGCCAGAGGTATTAGCCGTTGAATGGCTCTGGCTCGACGTCGAATCACGCGAGTTCCGGTAACCGCCAATTGGGCATCCCAAACCCCCAGTTGCATGGAATCGTGCCCCGCTAGCGCTTGGGTTTGGGCCAGGAAGGGGGCATTCACCTGAACTTGGGTCTTATGGGATGCTCGAATTAAAGCATTGCGCTGCCGGAGCACCTGGGTATATTGCTGTAACAGATGGGCGTAGACCGGCTCAAGTTGAATTAACAGAGAATCTAACCAGTGCCGTCGCTGTTCTGGCCCACTCCGCACCAGATCCAGATCCAGACTGGAGAACTGCACCACATTCAAATAGCCCAAAAAGTCAAGCTGACGCCGCAAACTTTCTCCATTCACTGCAACAGTGCGCCGCCCATTGCTCCGCAGCGTCATGGCTAATTCGACAATGCCTGAGTCGCGCTCCAGGTGGGCCGTGATCTGGCCGCTCACTTCCCCTGTTTTGACTAAATCTCGATCGCGGGAGGTGCGATGGGAACGGAGCAGCGCCAGGAGTTCGATCGCCTCCAGTAAATTAGACTTGCCCTGGGCATTGTCACCGACCAAAATTGTTTTAGCAGCGTCAAACCCAACCCATTGCTCCACGTAATTACGAAACTGCTGCAGATGGAGAGTTTTGAGGTACATGGAGATATGAGTGAGCCCTGAAATCTATCCCAACAGACTACTACAAAGACTTAGAGCGCATTTTGATAACAGCACGATACACGATCTTTTCAAGTTCAATCCAGACAAACATCAGGGCACTGAAGCCAAAGCAAACGGCGAGCTCTGTGCCATTCAAGTAGTGAGTACCAAAGAAATTGCGCAGGAAGGGGACATAAACCAACAATAGCTGTAGGACAGTGGTGAGTACAACTGCGCCCAAAACAAAGGGATTGGAGAAGGGATTCATCTCAATTGTGAGACGGGTGTTAGAGCGAATCGCCAGGGCGTGGCCCATCTGGGCAATACAGAGGGTGGTAAATACCATGGTTTTCCAGCGATCGCCGTTGGGGTCTGCAGCAGTGGGGTTGGCATGGGTGTAATTGTGAGAAATCACCATTAACACAATGGCAATAATCGCCAGGATCAAGCCGATGCGCAGCATGTAGGTTCCCAGTCCACGGGCAAAGATACTTTCTTTGGGATCGTGGGGCGGACGCTTCATCACATTGGGTTGAGCGGGTTCGACGGCCAAGGCCAGAGCGGGTAGGCCATCCGTGACCAGGTTCATCCACAAAATCTGCAACGGAGAGAGGGGCACTCCCCCAAGGCCAATCAGGGGTGCCGCCGCAATGGTCAGCAGTTCGCCAATGTTGCTGCCCAGAATGTAGCGGATGAAACGTCGAATATTGGAATAGACCACCCGCCCTTCTTCTGTCGCAGCCACGATGGTGGCAAAATTATCATCCAGAAGTACCATGTCGCTGGCATCCTTACTGACATCCGTGCCGGTAATGCCCATGGCGATGCCAATATCTGCCTGCTTCAGGGCTGGGGCATCATTCACCCCGTCCCCCGTCATGGCAACAATCTGGTCTTTATGTTGCAACGCCTGCACGATGGAGAGCTTGTGTTCTGGAGCAACCCGGGCATAGACACTGACATCATTCACCACCCGTTCCAGTTCTGACAGACTCATGTGAGCCAGATCTCGCCCAGTGAGGACATGATCACCCGGTTTGGCGATGCCTAAATCTTCAGCGATCGCCTTGGCTGTCAATTGATGGTCGCCCGTAATCATGACTGGACGAATGCCTGCCATGCGACAGCGGGCTACCGCATCTCGCACTTCGGATCGGGGCGCATCTAGCATGGCCACCAACCCTAACCAAATTAAATTCTGCTCTGTAAATTCATCCGCGTCTTCGGGCGGAATATGATCTAAAGGCTTGACGGCGAAGCCCAACACCCGCAACCCTCGCATCGCCATCTGGTTATTTTGTTCTAAAATCTGCGATCGCTGCTCTTCCGTTAAAAACTCGGCTTTCTCAGATACCTGGATGTATTTGCAGCGTTCCAAAATCAACTCAGGAGACCCCTTGGTAAACATCAGGTGAGGAGCTTGGGCCATCCCTTCTAGCTGGAGTAGAGGGCGTAAGGCAGTAGTGTCCCCACCTTCGTTTTTTTGAACCATCACACTCATCCGTTTGCGCTCAGAGCTGAAGGGAAACTCCCCTACGCGAGGTAACCAACTGCCCCACTGGTCTTTTTCAATGCCAGCTTTGGCGGCCAGAGTCAGTAGGGCACCCTCCGTCGGGTCTCCAATAATGCCCCATAGCCCATTTTCTTGTTGTAAGACCGAATCATTACACACCGCACAGCCCACCAGGACAGAAGATAGTTCTGCCTGCTTCTCTAGGGCCAGGGGGGAAGACTGGGTCACATCGTTAAGCTTGAAGAAATTGCCAACGGGATCGTACCCTTCTCCAGTCACCTGGATTGAGTTGGAGGCCGTATGCAACAGTTGCACCACCATTTTATTTTGGGTCAGGGTTCCGGTCTTGTCAGAACAGATGGTGGTGACAGACCCGAGGGTTTCTACTGCCGGTAACTTACGAATTAAGGCATTCCGTTTCACCATCCGTTGGGTACCAAGGGCCAGGGTCACGGTAATCACAGCAGGTAAACCTTCTGGCACGATCGCCACCGCCATACTGAGGGAGACTTCCAGCAGGTCTTTCCAACTATTGACCCCAAACTGAATCATGCCCCCAATCACGACCAAGGCGACCAGAGCCAGCGCTCCCGTTACCAGGGTTTTGCTTAACTGATCCATCCGCTGCTGCAGGGGGGTCGGCTCCGTTTCAACGGATTGCAACATAGAAGCAATCCGTCCCAGTTCCGTGTTCATGCCTGTATTGGTAACCACCGCCTTGGCTCGGCCCTGCACTACCTCCGTCCCCTGGTACACCAAATTGACCCGATCGCCAATGGGGGTATCGCTAGCCAGAACGGTTGTGGGCTGCTTACTCACTGCATGGGCCTCTCCCGTCAAGGCTGATTCCCGCACCTGCAGATTGGCAGCTTCCAATAGCCGTGCATCAGCAGCTACCTGTACCCCAGCTTCTAGCAGCATGAGGTCTCCCGGTACCAGGGCTGTGGAGTCAACTTCTTCTGTGCGCCCGTCACGAATCACCCGCACCCGTGAGGTTGCCATTTTTTTTAAGGCAGCCAGGTCTTTTTCAGCTTTACTCTCCTGCAAGTAACCCAACAACCCATTTAGAATCACAATGGCCAAAATCGCGATCGTATCTTTGAAGGGAAGCTCCCCTGCTGCTAGCTTTTTCTGCAGATCCATGAAATCCAGAATCCCAGAGACCAGAGCCACCACAATCAGCAGAATCAGCATGATGTTGGTGAACTGATCTAATAAAATCTGCCAGGAACTGCGCCCCGCCTGCTCTACTAACTCATTGGGGCCATAATGCTCCAGGTTTTCGGCAACCTGATTGCTGCTCAGCCCCGTATCAGGGTTTGTATTTAACTGAGCCAGAGTTTCCTCAATGGTACAAGCCTGCCAGGGTACGCTTGAACTAGCAGAAGTAAGGGACGCTGGAGTAGGGGACATGAGCAGCTTGAATGACTAATGTAAACAGTTACAGATCTTCATCATAAAGCTTCTTGAGGGACTATTCACCCCTCCCAGGGCAAGCCCAGCCATCGAATCACATAGAGCGTTAGATCGCAAAAGCCAGCGTAGGCAACCTAAATATTTCCTGTTGACGATTTATTCCGATATTTATTAAACCAAAGCATAGAATCAGTTCATGTAAAAATTTTAACAATCTCCCTCCAGTCAGGTTGTCAGTGCTCTGCTAAATGAGGTTTAGTCTACGTAAGTGCATTTGACTTCCCATTTGGGTGAACCTAAACCATTCATCGGGTAGAGGCAAAGTGCACTTGTGATGGTGCATCGACTTCAGGCAGGAAATACTCCCGGTCAGGTTTCTCCTGCTGTTTGTTTAGCTAATTACCAATGTAGAAGTCGTCATTTTAATCCTATGTTGAATCCTCAGCTCAACACTCACTCTAACTGCAGATCCTGGAAAAAACTGCCTCAGCACCCATCTTTATCCCGCCTGATATTCGCAGATTTTGGATTGACCTCTAATCAATCGCCTACCTTGATTGAGCCTGCATTAGAGGCACCCCGTCGATCTGAAATAAGCCCCTATTATATTCATGCTGTGGCAAGGGGCCAGACTTCATTTTTAAGCACTAATCTACCTGATGGCCACAAAACTTGTGTAACTGAAAATGGGCGTAAATGGCTAATTGGCCGTAGTCGTAATTGTTCAATTTTTATTCCCAGTACTCTCGTTTCTCGCTGTCATGCTGTGATTGCGCAGTGTTCAGAGGGTGGCTTTTATATCATGGATGTGGGAAGCAGTAATGGCACTTTTGTCAATCGAGAGCGCCTTTCCCCCCAAGACCGTCGGTATTTAAACGATGGAGATATCTTAGAAATCAGCCAAACCTATATTGAGTTTTTTATTTCTGGCTGGCATCAAAACCGGAGTGTTGAGCTCGAAACTCAGTTTTAAACTGCGCCTAGCCCGCGTGATTCATCAGATCACTGAACTGTTCGTCATTCCCGCCTAGGCGGGAATCTACTTCTCTGGAAAACTGATAGTGTATCAGCAGAGAAGTTTGTCAGGAGCTAGGGTACCTTTGTCCTCTTTTTTTTTAAGGTCTCCATCTTTACCTACCACTGCTATCCAGAAAAATCTGCCGAAGCCGACTCGCATTCTTAGCTTAAGTAATGGGCATGGCGAGGATGAGATTGCGGTTCGGATCCTGGAAGCTTTGCGGCAATTTCCTGATGCACCTGATATAGTCGCACTGCCGCTGGTAGGAGAGGGGCATGCCTATCAGAAGGCCAGGTTTCCAGTGATTGGTGCGGTCAAACCCATGCCTTCTGGCGGTTTTATTTATATGGATGGGCAACAGTTGGTCAGAGATTTGCAAGGTGGCCTGCTGCAATTGACCTTAACCCAGCTTCAGACGATTCAGCATTGGGCTCAGGAGGGCAGAGGCAAAAGGGGACAAGTTTGCGATCGGGTAGAGTCGTCACTGATTCTTGCTGTGGGGGATATTGTGCCGCTTTTGTTTGCTGGCTTGAGTGGTGCCCCCTTTGCCTTTGTGGGAACGGCCAAGTCTGAATACTATGTGCGCACAGAAACTGGGCCATTACCCCGCAGATCGCCTTTAGCCGATTTGGTAGAACGGTGGACCGGCTGTGTTTACTACCCCTGGGAACGCTGGCTGATGAAGCAACCCCGTTGTCGTGCTATTTTCCCCAGAGATTCTATTACAGCGGAGCGCCTACAACGCTTTAATTTGCCCGCCTTTGATCTGGGCAACCCCATGATGGATGGGTTGGAATGGGCTGGGGAGCAGAATGTCACCTCCACGACCGCTTTGAAGATTTTGCTGTTGCCCGGCTCCCGTGCCCCAGAAGCCTACGTCAACTGGCAGTTAATTGTGAAGGCAGTCTGCGCAGCAGCCCGATCGCTCAATCGTCCGATCGATTTTCTAGCCGCGATCGCTCCCGGACTGGATCAAACTCAATTACACCATGTCCTGGTTGAAATGAATTGGGCTCAGCAAGCACCTAGCCTCTATCAATGGACAGAAAGCAAGGAACAGGCAACGTTGACCTTGGCAACCCATCGGTTTGCTGAGTTTTTGCATATTGCGGATCTGGCGATCGCCATGGCTGGAACGGCCACCGAGCAGTTTGTCGGCTTTGGCAAACCAGCGATTACGCTGGTTGGTGAAGGGCCTCAATTTACTGCCGCCTTCGCAGAAGCTCAAACTCGTCTGCTCGGAGAATCGGTCACTCTACTGGCAAATCCTGACCTGGTACCAAATACCATTCAAACTTTATTGCAGGATAGAGAGGGGCTGCAACAGATCGCAGCCAACGGTCAACGCCGCATGGGGAAGCCGGGAGCCGCTCAACGAATTGCAGCCTGTTTATTGACTGCAATAACTTGACCGGTTATGACCTTCCCCGCACTGCGGCCAGTCGCGCTTACCTAAGCAACTTTCGCAAGGACTCGTCTACCAACCAGAAGCCCCGGTTCTACTTGTATGGGTAAGACATCTAAGATATCGGTTTGAGCGCAATAACGCAGGTCTTCATCGCATTTTAACCGCAGTAACCGTTGGCCATGGGTGGCATGGCGCAGTAGACCCACAAGCTCGTTTTGCCACTGGCGGTAGAGGGCGATCGCGCTGATCATTTCATCATTACCAGCCAAATCACCCAGAGAACAACCCAGTTGAGTTAAAAGCCTATCGGCGATCGCACCGGCACAGACTGTATCTTCTAAAGAGAAGGCTCCTTCCCAACCAGATCCAACAATCCAGATGGTTTGGGGTCTGTGCTCTAAAACATAGTTCACAACGGCCTGCCGATTAATTAAGGCTGCGGCTAAAACTGTAGGACAGGATTCAACCCGTTGCAACGTGCGGGTGCCATTGGTCGTGCTGATAAATAAACGACGACCCCCAACGCGCTCAGGGGTGCAGTCTAGGGGAGAATTGCCAAAGTCAAACCCTTCAACTTTTGCGCCACCCCGCTCGCCAGCCCGAAGCCGTTTATCGGGAGCCCAGGCTTCGCTGACAAACAATAATTGGTCTAAATCGCTGAAAACCTGCACAGCTTCTGCCCCTGCTGCCAGGGCCGTCACCATGGTGCTGGTAGCCCGTAGAACATCTACAGCGATCGCACAGTCAGCAACGGCACCGACTGGCACCAGCTCAGGAGTGTGATAAATTGACAACTTCATATGCAGGAAGGATCCGTAATAACATCAAATCAAAAATGTTTCACAAGTTGAAACTTTTTCACAATCAACAAGAATTGCGAAGCACCCCTAATAATAGAGAAATCTCTATTATTAGGCATATAACTTTGTAATAGAGCAGAAATGAAGCCTGACATGACTTGATGCAGTTCTGCCATTACGGCGGCTAGACAATTAAACCGACTCAAGCGTCCACCTAATCATTGTTACAGGGGTTCTTAAAGATTTGCCTCATTTAACACTTGTGGTTTCATCCCTTCCATTCCATTCCTAAAATACTCCAACTTGGAGATGATTAGCTCAAATTATTCAAATCAATTGGCTGCACGGCCCCGCAGGATCCATGGCAACCTGGCCTTTCCCCTTTTCTAAAGAATTTGCAATCTACTGATACTTTTTAAGGTAGAGCCTCTTTTTTTAAAGATTCTACAAAGATAATTCCTGTGATCATCACAGTTGCCAAAATTCGCTTTTCATGGTGTATGTACCGATTAATAACCGTATTTATACGGTATTGGTTTATTACCTGTTGTTGGCCTGATCACTGAAATTGTTATGTCTTCTCTATCCTCGTTCCCAATTTCACAGCCACCATTCATCAAGCCATCCCTTCTATGCTTGCCTCATCCCTCAGCAAAATCGCTGATTAAGCGTCTGATTGATATTGCTGGTAGCCTAGTCGGCTTGATGATTCTGTTGATCCTGTTGATTCCCATTGCGATCGCAATCAAGTTAGACAGCCCTGGCCCCATTTTTTACGTGCAAAAACGGCATGGGTTATTGGGGCGGCCTTTCTTAATCTACAAGTTCCGCTCTATGGTTCAGCAGGCTGACGCGCTCAAGTCCCAGGTAAAAAATCAGGCAAAGGGGCTGATTTTTAAGAATGAGAACGATCCTCGCATTACTCGAGTGGGTAGGTTTCTTCGACGCACCAGTTTAGATGAGTTTCCTCAGTTTTGGAATGTCTTGAAGGGGGAAATGAGTCTAGTCGGGACTCGCCCACCAACGACGGATGAAGTCATTCACTATGAAGCTCATCATTGGCAACGACTGGCAGTTAAGCCGGGCATCACAGGTCAGTGGCAAGTGAGTGGGCGTTCAACGATTAAAGATTTTGAAGAAGTTCTGAAATTAGACTTACAGTATCAGAGGCACTGGCATCCCTTCTATGATTTATCCATTATTATTCGTACTGTCTTTGCTATTCTGGTTAAAAATGATGCGTTTTAGTTTCTCCCTGTCCTGATGGCTATTGTGATTGCCGGTGAGCGCAGCGGGGTTGGCAAAACCACTGTTACTCTGGCAATTCTTTCAGCGCTAGAGACGTTTGGCTTTTCTGTTCAGTCCTACAAAGTGGGGCCAGATTATATTGATCCCATGTTTCATCGCCATGTGACAGGGCGGCCCTGTCGCAATTTAGACCCTGTCCTGACCTCAGAAGCGTATGTGCGGCAATGTTTTTGGCACCATTTACACGGAGCAGAAGCCGCAGTTGTAGAAGGGGTGATGGGTCTGTTTGATGGAGCAACTGGTGAAGCAGACTGGGCCAGCACCGCTCACATTGCCCGCCTCCTCGATTTACCAGTTTTACTGGTGGTTGATTGTAGTCGACTCTCTCGATCGGTGGCAGCCCTGGTGCAGGGCTATCAAACCTTTGATCCTCGGTTGCGATTTGCGGGAGTTGTGTTAAATCGGGTCGGCAGCGATCGCCATCTAGAACTGTTGCAGTCGGCTCTAAAGTCCCTGGAGTTGCCAATTTTAGGGGTGTTTCGGCGGGATGACCGCCTCACGATTCCAGATCGTCATTTGGGCTTGATCCCCGTGCAGGAATTAGAACAGTTAGATGGTTTGGTTGACCAATTAGCCCGCCTGGGGCAACAGTCAATCAATTGGGCTGCACTCATACCCCTGCTCAGGTCTTCCCCGCCCTCTCCCCTGCAACAGCCAATTTTACCGATTCATCAGGCTGATAGAGTTCAGGTTGCTGTGGCCCACGATCCAGCGTTTAACTTTTATTACACCGATAATCTGGAATTACTGGAACAGTTGGGGGCTGAATTGGTGTTCTGGAGCCCACTGCAGGATGAGCAATTCCCCCAAGATACGCAAGCTCTTTACTTTGGGGGCGGGTTTCCGGAGGTGTTTGCGGCAGCCTTAAGTGAAAACCAGGCAGCCCGACGTGCTGTGCGATCGGCGATTCAAGCTGGCATGCCGACCTACGCAGAGTGTGGCGGTTTAATGTATCTCTGCCATAAAATTGTGGATTTTGCAGGCAAAAGCTGGCCTATGGTGGGTATTCTCCCGACAACAGCGGTGATGGATCGGCGTCTGACCCTGGGCTATCGGCAGGCGATCGCCTGTCAAGATACCCCTTTGCTTGCTAAAGGGCAACGGGTCGCTGGGCATGAGTTCCATCGTTCTTACCTGACAACCCAACCTGAGCACCCCCTATACCAGATCCAGTCGGGCGACTGGAAAGATCAGACTGAGTCGATGATTGGATCTGATCAATCCCTCGCGCCTCCATCAAAGGTTGCTCATGACACAGAAGGCTGGTCACTTCATCAGCTTCATGCTTCTTACATTCACTTGCACTGGGGGGATCAACCCGAAATTCCCAGACGATTCTTACAAGCTGCCAGGTGATTTGATCGGGTATCAACCTAAAGTCGCACACCCTGGTATGTAAATAAGTTAGGAGTCAGGAGTTGGCCAAGCTGTTAAGTCGTTGTCAGTCAATTGCTCAATCCTGTTAAGTCAGGGTTAAGTCAGAGTAAGTTTATCCCCAGTTCTGAAGTAGATTTTATAGACTATTAAGCGAAGTTTATGTCAATTTGGGGGAGCTTGTGCGGCTATTTACGACGATCTCTGGATTACGGTGCTTCCTGGATTGCGCTCTGGCAGCTAACCGGTCTATCAAAGCCCCAACCAGTGCATCGACGACTGAGCCATCTAAACCAGATGTGGGCTTTGTGCCAACCATGGGTGCCCTGCATCGGGGCCATCTGAGTTTGATTGAGCGGGCCCGTCAAGAAAATCAACTGGTCGTGGTCAGTATTTTTGTCAATCCCCTTCAATTTGGCCCTCAAGAAGACTTTCAGCAATACCCCCGCGACCTGGAGCATGACCAGCAGCTTTGTCAACAGGCTGGAGTTGATGTCCTGTTTGTCCCTTCTACAGATGAATTAGTCCCCCAGGCGTCTGGCCTGAGTCTGCCCTCGACCCAGGTTGTTCCACCCGATGCGATGACTGAGGTACTCTGTGGCCGTACCCGAATCGGGCATTTTCAGGGGGTGGCGACGATCATCACCAAACTCTTCAATCTCGTGCAGCCAACACGGGCCTATTTTGGTCAAAAGGATGCCCAGCAGCTAGCGGTTCTCCGCCGCATGGTTGGTGATTTAAATTTGCCGGTCGAAATTCTCACCTGCCCAACGGTGCGAGAAGCCAGCGGCTTAGCCATGAGTTCTCGCAATCAGTATTTAACGGTTGAACAAAAACAGCAAGCGATCTCCCTTTATCGCGGGCTACAACAAGCGGCCCAAGCATTTTACCGGGGGGAACGCACCAATCTGGTACTGGTGGAAGCGGTCAAAGCAGAGTTGGAAAAAGAACCTGCCATTGCCCCAGAATACGTGGAACTAGTTCACCCAGTGACCCTGGCCCCTTTAGCTGAGATAGAGGAGGGTGGCCTGTTGGCGATCGCTGCTCGCCTGGGGGCAACCCGCTTGATTGACAACATGGTGTTAACAACCCGCCGACCGATCGTCGCCATTGATGGCCCAGCAGGGGCAGGCAAATCAACCGTTGCCCGCCTGGTTGCCCAGGCACTGGGGTTACTCTATCTAGATACAGGGGCGATGTATCGGGCAATTACCTGGTTAGTGATGCAATCATCCGCTATTGCGTTAACAGATGAGCCCGCCATTGCTGAATTAGTCAGCCAGACTGCAGTGGTGGTTAGCGGTGACCCATTGGCAGTTCAGGTTTCGGTTAATGGTGAGGATGTGACTCAAGCTATCCGGAGCCTGGAGGTAACAGCCAATGTTTCTACAATCGCGGCCCAACCGGCTGTTCGCAAAGAACTGGTCAAACAACAGCGTCGCTATGGGCAGCGAGGCGGTGTGGTCATTGAGGGCCGGGATATTGGCACCTATGTCTTTCCCGATGCGGAGGTAAAAATATTTTTGACCGCCTCTGCCCAAGAACGGGCCCGTCGTCGCCAGCAAGATCTGATCAATCAGGGTAAGGGAGAAGTGAGTCTGGACATGCTGGAACAGTCTATCTTAGAACGAGACTTTAAAGACTCTAACCGGGCGCTAGCCCCCTTGAAAAAAGCAATTGACGCGATCGAACTGGATACAGACCCCCTGACGATTCCCCAAGTGGTTGATCGGATTGTGCAACTTTATCAGGAGCGGATAGACATCGCCCGGCAGACGCTGTGACATATTCATCCCTGGAATCAGCAATGCCCCCACGCTATGCTGGTAAAGTTGATTTGGGAAAGAGGACTCTGCCATGACCCGCGCTATTATGGAAACCGACAAAGGCACAATTAACCTGGAACTGTTTGATCAGGATGCGCCCAATACGGTCAAAAATTTTGTCGATCTGTCTAAAAAAGGGTACTACGATGGCATCTCCTTTCATCGGGTGATCCCCAACTTTATGATTCAGGGAGGCTGCCCCAATACCCGTGCAGGAGCCAGCGGCATGCCCGGCACAGGCGGCCCTGGTTATACCATCAAGTGTGAAATTAACCCCAATCAGCACGAAGCTGGGAGCCTCTCAATGGCCCACCGGGGGCCGAATACCGGCGGTAGCCAATTTTTTATCTGCCATTCTGCTCAACCCCACCTGGATGGGGTGCATACGGTCTTTGGCAAAACCACCGACATGGATGTGGTGAATACCATCCGTCAAGGCGATCGGATTGTCTCCATCACCATTGAGGAATAAGGGGCTCAGATGCTGCCATGACTTGCTTGTCTGTCTTTGTCACCCGTCCGCTGCCTGCCTCCCTGGCGGCCTTAGAGTCTGCGGCTGTGGTTGAAGTTTGGCCAGGGCGTGAGCCCCCCCCCTACACCGTAATTCGGGACAGAGCCCGTCAGGTGGATGGCCTGCTAACGCTGCTGACCGATCCCATTGATCGGCCATTGCTAGAGGCTGCCCCCCATCTCAAGGTGATTAGCCAGATGGCAGTGGGCTACGACAATATCGATGTGGCAGCCGCGACAGACCGTCGCATCCCCGTGGGGCATACCCCTGGCGTGCTCACCCATGCCACTGCCGATTTGACCTGGGCGTTGTTGATGGCAGCAGCCCGCCGGGTGGTGGAGGGCGATCGCTTTGTCCGGCAAAATCAGTGGCGCACCTGGGAACCCAACCTGTTGTTAGGCCCGGATGTGGCAGGGGCAACCCTGGGAATTGTGGGACTGGGGCGCATCGGGCAGGCCGTTGCCCGTCGAGCCCAGGGGTTTGAGATGCAGATTCTTTATAGCGGTCGCCATCGAGTTGATAGGGCGATTGAAAGCAGCTTGCATGCAACCTGGGTCCCCTGCGATCGCCTGTTGCAGGATGCCGATTTCATCTCGATTCATACGCCGCTTACCCAGGAAACTTACCACCTGTTTGGGGCAGCCCAGTTTGCCCAGATGAAAGCCTCAGCCATTCTGATTAATACCGCCCGAGGGGCTATTGTAGACCCGATTGCTCTGTACCAGGCCCTGACAACCGGCCAGATTGCCGGGGCTGCCCTGGATGTTACCGATCCGGAGCCGATTCCAGGCGACAGCCCCCTACTTACCCTGGACAATCTCATCATTACGCCGCACATTGGCAGTGCCAGCATTCAAACTCGCCGCAAGATGGCAGAGATGGCGATCGCCAATTTAATGGCGGGCTTAAAGGGGGAGCCTTTACCCCATTGTGTCAACCCCCAGGTGTATAGCGGTGGTTAGCCAAAAATATCTAGTTGTTCTCCTGCTGTGATTTCTTGCGCCGAGGCAGACTGCCTGGGCCGATAGGCCTGCGGCTTCGGTGCATCGGCCTGGCCATTGCGTAACCCCACGGCAATTTTGCTGTGCTGCTCAATGTGACCCATCACCTGGCGAGCCCGTTGAATCACCGACGCTGGCAGACCCGCTAACCGCCCTGCTTCAATGCCATAGGATTTATCTGCACCCCCCGGTCGCACCTGATGTAAAAACACAATTTGATCCGGCATCTCTTTCACTGTCACCTGGTAATTGGCCACCCTGGGTAGCAGGGCCGCCAGTTCATTGAGTTCGTGGTAATGGGTGGCAAAAATCGTCCTTGCTTGAATCGCTGTGGCCAGATGCTCTGCCACGGCCCAGGCGATCGACAGGCCATCAAAGGTAGCAGTCCCCCGCCCAATCTCGTCCAGTAACACCAGGGAATGAGCCGTCGCATGGTTCAAAATATTGGCAGTCTCATTCATTTCCACCATAAAAGTAGATTGCCCCGTCGCCAGATCATCCACAGCCCCCACCCGGGTAAAAATGCGGTCGCAAATTCCCAGGGTTGCTGCCTGGGCTGGCACAAAACTACCGACCTGGGCCATGAGTTGGATTAACCCCACCTGCCGCAAATAGCAACTCTTGCCACTGGCATTGGGGCCGGTCAAAATAATTAGGTCGGGTCTAGGATGCCCTTGGAGAGAGCCCCGACTTTTCTGCACTGAAGCCTGTTCCCCTTCAACCTGATCAGAACTCGGGGATCGACCTGACTCCTCACCTCCCCCCAATTCCGTTGAATTTGGCACAAAAAACCCCGCTGGCAGCGATTGCTCCACCACCGGATGCCGCCCTTCCAAAATCGTGATCTCCCGTGTGGTTGTCATTTGGGGACGACAGTACCCCTGGTAGACAGCCACTTCTGCCAGGCCACACAGCACATCAATCGCTGCCACGGCAGTGGCGACCTGACGAATCGGTTCGACATGCTGGCCGACCTGGGATCGCAACTCGGTGAAGAGGTCATACTCCATCCGATTCATATCTTGGCGCGTAGAAAAAATACGGGACTCCCGGTCTTTTAACTCCACCGTGATGTAGCGTTCTTCATTGGTCAGGGTTTGCTTGCGCTGGTAGCCTGGCGGCGGGGTATCTTGTGATTTGGAACGGGAAATACTGATGTAATAACCAAAGGTCTTGCTATAGCCAACTTTTAGAGTGGAAATGCCTGTCCGCTCCCGTTCCATCACCTCCAGGTTCTTGATCCATTCCTGGTCTTCATTCACCTGGTGCCGCAGTTGATCTAGTGCAGGGTTGATTCCAGATCGAATGATATTGCCCTCGGTCAGAGAAAGCGGCGGCATTTCTATCAAGTGACCCCGCAGGAGGTGACCCAGTTGCTCTAACTCAATCGGAATGTGCTGCATCGCTGTCAGGTAGGGTGCCACGGCCCCTCTCAATAACACCGCCAGATCTGGCAACCGCTCAAAAGAATCAGCCAGGGCTACCAGATCACGGGCATTGGCTGTACCAGAGCCGGCTCTGCCAGCCAGCCGTTCCAGGTCATAGATTTGTTTCAGTAGGCGTTGCAAATCTTGACGCAGAGAACCATTCCTGACTAATTCTTGAATCGTTTCTTGACGGGCTTCAATGGTTTTCAGGTCGCGCAGCGGTTGCAGTAACCAGCGCCGCAGACTACGACTGCCCATAGCGGTGACCGTCTTATCCAATGCCCACAGTAGGGATCCATGAAAGGTACCATCTCTGGCGGTTTGGGTAATTTCTAGATTACGGCGGCTCTGGTAGTCCAGGGTGAGAAACTCGGTCAGGGTGTAGGTGCAGAGCGGTTGCAGGGGCACCTGTTGCAAAGTGCCGTGAGTTAACCACGATCTACCATCGGATTGGGCGGCAGCCCCTCGTTCTGAGGTGGTTTCCAGGTATTCCAGCAGGCCACCTGCGGCCCGTACTGCCAGGGGTAACTGGTCGCAGCCCATCCCCTCCAGCGATCGCACCTTAAATCGTTGCAGTAGCCGATAACGGGCTTCTGCCAGCACAAAGGGCGCTTGGGGCCGCAGGGTGTAGCAAAACTGGAGGGGGAGGCAGTCGGGTAGCTGATCCGATCGCTCGCCCGGTCGCAGCAGACTAATTAAATCGGGAGCATTGGTGGGCACTAGCACTTCTGAAGGCTGTAACCGGAGTAACTCCTGCGCCAGTTGCTCTGGGTTGGAGGACTGGGTGGTGAGAAACTCTCCCGTTGAGACATCAGCGTAGGCCAGGCCCCAGTGCTGCCCTGCGATCACCACCGCTGCCAGAAAGTTATTGCGCCGGGCGTTGAGCATGCCCTCTTCTAAAATCGTACCGGGGGTAATGACACGGGTGATCTCTCGCTGCACCAGACGCCCCTGAGCATCGGCGGCATCCTCAATCTGGTCGCAAACGGCGATCGCGTAGCCTTTCTCTACCAGCAGGGCACAGTAGCGGTCTAGGGCATGGTGGGGAATGCCAGCCAGGGGGACGCGACCCACATCTTTGCCAGCATCCTTGGCGGTTAGCACCAGTTCTAATTCACGGGCGATCGTCACCGCATCCTGAAAGAAGGTTTCAAAAAAGTCGCCCACTCGATACAGCAGGAGGGTCTGGGGGTGCTGGTCTTTTAGTTCCACATAGTGGCGCATCATGGGAGTCAACAGACTCCGGTCCACCGCTCGATGGTCGGCATAGCGGACTGTATGCTTAATTAACCGTTCCGGTAGGCCACTGATTAACTCGTCAGTAGATGCAGCATCGGTCATAGGAAAAGATATACAGCAACTCTTCAATGACTGTAGCGCAAGGGCGAACCGACCGCGATTATGACCTGTATTTTACTTGTGGGAATAATAGAGACTTGATAAGTAGTTGAACGCGATTGAATACACCCCCTTGTAGTCCCCCTTTGTAGGCAGGGCTAGCTCATCTCATTCAAAAATTCAAAAATCAGATTTCATTGTTGCAATACATTCTTGTCAATCACCTAGCTTGGTTTGGACAATATCCCAGATTATTTCGTCCTCAACCGCAAAATAGGTATGAGCAAGAATGTTTCGGAGTCCAGCAATTTTCCGCCATTCGATTTGGGGATAGCGATCGCGCATTTCGGTTGGAATGTTCTTTACAGCTTCGCCAATAATTTGTAGGTTACGGGCAGCTGCATCGAAAATAAGCTCGTTAGCAACAAAAATTTCCCAAGTCAGGCCAGCGGTGTAGCGTTGAATTTTGTCGATGCTGGAGAGGATGCCGTCGAGGTAAAGCATCAGGTTACGTGACATTGATCGCCTCCCCCAGAACGGTGTCGGTAATTTGAGGTTTAAGAGACCCCTTGGTGACTAAATCGACCTTTTTTTCAAACAGGTCTTCTAGGAAAAACTTTAGATCCATGTAGAGATCCAGGGTGGGGTCGGCATCAAATTCAACGAGGAAGTCTAAATCACTGGCTGCGGTGGCTTGGTTGCGGGCGGTGGAGCCAAAGAGGGCGAGGGTTTTGATTTTGAACTGGGGAAACAGGTCAGACTGTGCCCGCAAGGTTTGGAGGACGGTGGCGGCGGTGAGGGGAGTGTCGTGATTGGTTTGGCTGACCATGATATTGACTTCAAATGGCTTCTAAACGCCAACGGCAAATTCTGTAAGGGGACGTTTGCTGGGGTGGTGGAACCCTAACACAATATCCTGGGGCGGAATTTTAGCCGCGATCAGGTCATCGACAATTTTCAAATCGGTATTGTCCGTTTCTACCCAAATTTTACCGTTTTCAATGCGTAGATAAAGGATGATGTGCTGAACCCGTTTTTTGTCATCCCAACCACAGCGTAACCACAAATATTGATCTCGCTCTGGGTCAAGAATCAGATGTTCGGTAATATCTGGGGTGGTGTGGTCACTGTGGGGTTGTTGTTGGGCCAGGCTGTAGTAGTGTTTCAGTAAGTTTTGAATAGTTTGGCGATGGTGGGTTAGAGAATCCATTGTTCAATCTGCTCCTGGGAAATGTTGGTAATGAGTAACTGTAATCGGTTTTGCTGGATAATTACTTGAATTGATAGACGCTGGAAGAAGTCTGAATAAGTGATATCGTCGATCGCCAGAAATAATTGATAGTTCGGTTCTGTAAGCTGAAGTAGATTTCGATAAACAATGTATTGACCCAAGGCATTGTGGAAATCTGTCATGGGCGATTTGCCAATAAAACTCTTGATTTCCACAACAATTTTTTGTCCTTGACGTTCTGCGGCAATGGTCTTTTGAGCAGCGAGATCAGCGTAAAGTTCAGCATCTTCGTATTTGATAATGTAGGGATCAGCGGTGATTGTCCATCCATCCTTGACGAGGGCGCGTTTGACAGCTTCATGGTAAATATCTTTAGCAGGCATGGCTAATCTATTTGAAAATTGTCCAGGATAAGATTTATTTGTTCGTTGGTTTGATTGACCATGATGTTGACCTCAGACCTTCATTTTTTCAGTTACAGCATTAGTAATTACAATCTGACGAAATTCTCGGAGAAGGCCGATTTCCTTCTGTGCCTGTTCAGCCATCTTTGCATTATCAGCGACAGCAATATTGAGAGCTTGAGCGATAGTTCGCTGTTCTTCAATTGGCGGAAGAACAAGATCTATGGCACAGAAGTTATCAAAATTAAGATCTTGACCGTCTCGAATAAAATTGGCTGTTGACTGAAGGGCACTAATGTAAGCTTGTGATTTGAATACATAGGTAAAGAAATCAATATCAACCTGTGCAGAAGGCTTAAGGATGATGTAAGAAGACCTGATGCATCCTTTTGCCCACGCTCTTTCTAGCCCTCCTTCAAAACTACGCATACTAATCACGAAATCCCCAACTTCAACGTGTCGGCGCTTTTCAAGGTTCTGGATCACTTCCCCAAACACCGTTTGTAGAACTTTTGATCGCCGTTTTAAGACGCGCTAAATTCCAATGGCTTGGAATTTTCCCTAACCATTCGATTCCACTATCCTTATAAATTTCATACTTTGGGAAAGTCATTTAACTAACCTCCCCAAAACTTACTAGCCGCTTCAATAGTCCCTCAGTTTCCTGCTCTAGCTGCAAGATCTCTATTGTTACTTCTTCCAGCGATCTGGATAAAATGACCTCTCCTAACCACTCAATCCAGCCAGGCGAATCACTTACATATCTTGGGAAAGTTGATATTGTCATCCTGCCAACTTCAAATCTGCAATAATGGGCAACTCAAACAACGGTTTTTCTGCAAAGCGTTTAGAAAAGAACAGGATTTCTAAATTTTCTACTTCATTAGAATCTGGATTAAAGCGAGCGATAATTTCATCCCCGATTTCCTCCGACTCCTGCTCAGCATAAGGAGGACAAAGATCGATATAGAGGATGTCGCCCACCCGGTCGTAGCGAAACGTTAAGTTTTTGTCCATATCACCGTTCCTCCTGATAGCTTCCTGGCTGTGTATGCCGTAATCACCCAATGGCGGTTAGATTCATTCTGGCAGATCGTCACAATCACAAAATAACGCCCTGTCCGAATTGTCTCAAACCACTTCGAGAAAATCAGTGCTGCATCATCGCGATCGCTCTCCCGCACCTGATCTGGGTTGCTCAAGGTTTCGGCAAATTGTTCCCAGTAATCTGGCAGCGTCCCCGGATGCGTCGCCACAATATGCTCTTCGCGTTCCGGTGTTAGCTCAACCTGTTCCCCCAAATACGAACAGAAAAAACGCTTTCCCTCCATTTCTAAGTATCCTGACTTCCAAAACTCACTAATCGCTTCAATAATCCTTCGGTTTCCTGCTCTAACTGCAAAATCTCTGCCGTCACCTCTTCGAGCGATCGCAACGGCTTGTGCTGATAGAAATACTTGTTGAAGCTGATTTCATAGCCGATCTGGGTTTTGTCTAGAGCGATCCAAGCATCTGACCCATGGGGACGCACCTCCCGCCCAAAGTAAGCATGGATCATTTGAAATTCTCATCAAGAATCTGGCGGTTGTTGGTTGCGGTCTTGACCAACTTCGTTAATGTTCAGACTGATGACCGTAAACCCCTTAAAAGCTGAAAACCCCCGAAGCACTTAACTTCAAGGGTTCCACTTTGAAAGCGGGTAGCGAGAATCGAACTCGCAACTAAAGCTTGGGAAGCTTTCATTTTGCCACTAAACTATACCCGCATGTACTCAGATTTAATATTATACAACCTTTTGTCAGTCGGCTCCCTGCTTTTGATAAATTACCGATATTAATCAGGATATTCAACATATCCTGATTTCCTTAGGGTAAGTAGAATTCTAGAAATGTAAGGTAGAGAGTCAAAACAGCTCAAACGAAGAGATAGCTAGCATGTTCAATGCAATCGAGCTTTTGATCGAAGACTTTGTTAAACAACTCAAGGAAGGCTATCGCCGCACCTATGGCGGGCTGCAATCTGACTATGAAGATATCATCGGTTGGGTAGGCTCAATGGCAATGGAGAACATTGCCAATAGCGATGCGCTCTATCACAATGTTGAACATTCTATTTTGGTTACCCTGGTGGGGCAAGAGCTACTGCGCGGTAAACACATTCGGGAAGGGGGTGTCTCGTGCAAAGACTGGCTTCATTTTATTATTTCTCTGGTCTGCCATGATATCGGCTACGTCAAAGGGGTTTGTCGTCAAGATCAGGAAGGCTTGTACGCCAGTGGCCGCAATGGACAAATGATCTCCCTGCCATTCGGTTCCACAGACGCCAGTCTGACGCCCTTTCATGTCGATCGGGCCAAGCTCTTTATAGACGAGCGGTTTGGCGGTCACCACTTAATTGATGCAGAGATCATTAAGCGCAATATTGAATTAACCCGCTTTCCTGTTCCCAACCCAGAAGATCGACAAAACACGGCTGATTATCCTGGTCTGATTCGGGCTTCTGACTTGATTGGTCAGCTCAGCGACCCCAGATATCTTAAAAAGATTAGCGCTCTATTCTATGAGTTTGAAGAAACCGGAGTTAATAAGGCATTGGGCTACCAGCACCCGGGTGATCTGCGCAAAAACTACCCTCAGTTTTATTGGAGTGGGGTATTTCCTTATATTAAAGACTCATTGCACTACCTATCCCTCACCCAACAAGGTCAGCAAATCACTGCAAACTTGTATGCCAATGTGTTTGTGGTAGAGCATGAACGATCGCCCCTTTCAGCCTAAAACATTTCAAAAGAAAGGGCGTATTGGCTGGGTTGATCCGTTGTGACTTCAATTACGTAATCTCCATCACCAGGCATAGGGCCTTGCCAGTCTTTGGTGTCAGTAGCGCTGCCACCAATTCTCTGACCGTTGGGTGCGATCGCACTCCAATCAATCTTGCCCTGTAAAACCTTGACCATCAAAATCTGCCCTCTCTTTCCTTCCATCAGATAACGACAAATTTCAGTAGGGTTAACTTTTCCAGTCACAGTTGTGCCATTTCGTCCTCTAGCAAAGGAAACTCGCTGCGTTTGCTCACGGCTGGGTCGAGAAGTTGGAGTGACGGCAACTTCTAAGCGATAGGGGCCAGTTCCCATCACCTGAATCAGGTAATTATCTGGAACGGGCAATTGACCTGTCCAACTACGGGTTTGATAGGCCGCCGCATCGATCGCTTCCTGATTCGATCGCAATAGATTCATAGTGACTGAGCCGCCCTCAAGGGTAGCGGTCATAATCTGACCTTGATTGGCTTTGAGTAAATAGGTCTGATTCCCATTAGGAGCCAAATTGCCTTGCAGCGTCGTAGAAATTTGACCGACTGGAAACTGGATCGGCTGAATGCCGATAGCAGGAGGTGGCGATTCCTGATTGGGGTCAGTCTGATCAGGGTCAGAGGGTGCTTTCAATAGATTATTTGTCCCTGCCCCCATGATGCGAGAAGCTTCGGCTTGAGACAGTTTTGCCCCAGAGATCCAGACCTCTCCTGTCTGGTCGGGGGGCTTAAGCAGCCGCCGCCAGAGAATCGGAGTGGCAACCCCCAACGCAATCAACCCCACTGAGATCGCGGCAAACCGCTGTCGCTGCTTTAGTTGCGTTTGTTTTAACAGGGTTGAAGGGATGCGCGTTTGCTGTTGCGCAGGATAATCTTCCAGGGTTGAGACAAAAGGCGACCCAGCAGAGATCGCAACCGTCTCACGCTGGCGGCTCAACACTGGCAGCCGCACCGACTGTCGCCCTGACCGAGAGAGCAGTTGCTGATCGTCCTCTTCAGTTTTAGCAATGGAGAGCAGGGGTTGCAGGTCTAGCAGCACATCCTGAGCGGTAGGATAGCGGTCTTCAGGATAAAAGGCCAGCATTTTGTTGAGGATCAGGCTCAATGCATCACTGATGCAAGCGTAGGGTTCCCAGTTCCAGACAAAAGCGCGGCTATCCAGTAAAGTTTGGGGCTCTCGCCCTGTTAACAATACCAGACTGCTAGCAGCCAAGGCATAGAGATCACTATTGGGATACACCTTCCCTGTCTGGAGTTGCTCTGGTGGAGCATAGCCAATCTTGCCAACACGGGTCACAGTTCCGTTCAATAGTCCGTAATTCGCGACTTCCTTAACAGCCCCAAAATCAATTAAGACAGGTAGACCCATCTCTGCATCAGACTGAGTTGACAGTGCTGGGGGAGTTGACTCCCGACGCAGAATGACATTTTCAGGTGTAATATCTCGGTGAATAATCTCCCGATCGTGGATGTAGCTGAGAACCGGCAGCAAGCGGCTAAGAAAAAACAGCACCTCCGGCTCTGAAAAAGCTCGGCCCTGCGGTTTGCGATCGCTGAGGATTTGACGGTAGGTCTGGCCCTGAATATAGTCCTGCACCAAAAACAGCCGCTTATGATCTTCAAACGCTGCCCAAAATCGAGGAATTTGGGGATGCTGGATTTGATGCAAAACATTGGCTTCCCTCTGAAAGAGCATTCTGGACTTATTAAGCTGGGTCTCATCTTGATAGGGAACAGTAAACTCTTTGAGCGCACACAACTCATTAAATCGCTCCTGATCAAGGGCGAGGTAGGTGCGACCAAACCCGCCTTGACCCAAGACCCGTTGGATCACATACCGTTGTCGAAGAATTGCTCCTGCTGGGATAGGGGTAATCATGATGCACCAATAATCATTGCAGGACGACTCAGACGGATTATCCTACAATAACTATTGTTATCGATTCTTTACGATCAGACCCTAGGGGGCATACCCCTCAATTTTGTAACAACAGTCAAACAGCAGGTAAACCAGATGCGGTTATCGAACAAAATGAGGCATGACCTGCGCTGCGGTAAGTACTCCCCACATTCCCCGCTGATGCAGTTGGAGACCAGCTTTCAGGTAACCCAGGGCGGGCCCACAGACATTGGCTGCCATACTGGTTTCATCCCCCAGGGTGAAGGTATGGGTTGAAATTTTGCCTTCAAAGGTTCGTCCCGTAATCTGAACATTAGTGCTGAGGGGTTTTTTAGGATTCCGGGTATCGACTACGCCACCCACACTGACCCGATCTCGGGAGCAAATGCCCGCTCGTTCCAGCATAATGTCGTCTGCATGTTCCATATTTTCTAGGGTCAGAAGGCCATTGGTCTGATCCAGCAGGGTTTCAATCTCCTGATCCGTCATGGACTGGGCTGTCTCAACTGAATACCCTGGCAGGTGAGCAATATCCTCCCGGATCGTGGCTCGATAGGCTTCCCAGTTTGCGATACCAACACCAAAAGTGATCTTGACCTGATGGATTTCGCTGTAACTCTGGGCTGCTAAAGCAGCAGCAGCCGTGAGTAACCCTGGTGTCGCCCCACACCCGGTTAAGTAGGTGATACCTGCCGCTTGTAACTCGTCAGAGAGATTAAGCAATTGCTCAACGGCACTGGTACGCTTAATGGCGTCTACCAATACCCCCCGCCAGCCTGATCGGATAAATTGCTGAGCCACAGAAGCGATAAAGGTATTGGGCAGATTGGGGAGGGCCAAAAAATAGCCATCGACTTCAGATCCTTCGATTAAATCGGCAATACTATTTTGACTCAGCACCCCGTCTGGATCGAGATAACCGAGCGAACCCAGACTGCGATAGGTCGCGATGCATGCCTCAGGCTCAAGGCCATCTGACCGGTAGACGTAACCCTTGTGGTCAGCGGCAGCAACCAGGCGCATTTCTTGTTTAGGGGCTAAAACCCTAGCTGCCGCCTGCCCCAAGCCACCAAACCCAAGCACACCCACCCGCATTACTGGAAAGCCTACCCGATTCGACATGCTGATTTACCCTATTCAAAACCCTGAGAAACAAATGCGATCTCAAATTGCTCCCCTATTATCCAATGGGATCTCCGTTCTGGCTCGATTCATCAATAGATGTTTTTCTATGACGCTTCAAGAAGCCGTGTAAATAAGCATACACAAGCCTTTACACTACTTAATGAAAACCCCGATTCTGCTTGACTCGGTTACAAAGTTAAGAGAAACTGTCAAATAACTGAGCGGTTACTCCACTCAACTTATTATTTCCTTAAGTGCCCACTTCCAAGATTGATTAACTTTTGTAATCAGTCAAGGTTTGTAGTGGGGCACTCTATAAAAGTCAGGTTCAAGCATCCCATCTCTGATCCCTTGTTTGGAGCCTATGGAAACCCTCGAGTTCATTATTTATCCTGACGGTCGAGTTCAAGAAAAAGTAACTGGCATTGTCGGTGCGTCTTGTGCTGAAGTGACCGCAGCCATTGAGGCTCAACTGGGCCAAGTAGTCAGTCAGTCAGTAACGTCTGAATATTTTGCTCAAACCGTGGATTTATCAACCGTGGTGACTGCCCAGGCGATATTCAGCGAGTGGTAGGGTTTGATTGATTGTTTTAGTTCTGTTTCGTTAAAAATTACTATGTCACACTTTAGCCAAATCAAAACTCAAATTCGTAATCTCTCTTCTCTGCAAGCGGCTCTGAGTGACCTTGGAGTCGATTGGAAATCTGGACCCTGTGATGTTAGAGGGTATCGCGGTCAGGTGCGTCACGCTGAAGTTGCGATCGAACAAGATAACGGCTTTGATATTGGTTTTAGCTGGAACGGTCAGGAATATGAACTGGTGGCTGATCTGCAATACTGGAAGCAACAGTTAACTGTCGATCGATTCCTCAGTCAGGTAACTCAGCGTTATGCCTACCACACAGTGGTTAACGCATCGGCAGACAGGGGCTTTCAAGTCACTGAGCAACAAAAAAATTCTGATGGATCCATTCGGGTGGTCTTACAACGCTGGAGCGCGTAGATGACAGAACCTCTGTCTTTTTTTGCGGCAGAGTCTGAATTGGCTGGCTCTGATTCAGTCAATTCAGGCCGGACTGGGTTAGAGCCAGAGTTGGGCGGCTTTCTGCGAGATACTCCAGAGCGATCAGGGTTTGAACCTGAGTTAGGGGGCTTTTTACGGCAAAAAGCGGTTTATGTCGATGAAATTACCTGCATTGGTTGTAAGCACTGTGCCCATGTCGCTCGCAACACCTTTTATATTGAGGCCGATTATGGCCGATCGCGGGTTGTGCGCCAGGATGGCGACCCAGAGGACTTAATTCAAGAAGCGATCGAAACTTGCCCTGTAGATTGCATCCACTGGGTTGATTATACCGAGCTGAAACGCCTGGAAGAGGAACGCAAATATCAGGTCATTCCCACGGTTGGGTTTCCCTTTGATCCGGCCCTGGTCAGGCTAGCCCATCGCCGCAAGCAACTAAGGGCTAAGCAAAGCAAAGAACTAGACTAAAGCTCGCCATAATATAACATCTGGTTTAAACTCGACTTTATTCAAATGCTAAAACCTTTATAGGGTGCTGGCTCTGACAAACCAGGTTTGTTCTGAACTTTTCAGTCACCCTCTAAGAAAGTTTGCACACTCCCATCAGGGTTGAATACCAACCGTAGTTGAATGCCCTTGCCAGAGGCAATCGGAGCAACCAGCGGCTCGCCCACCAGGGGAATAGCTGTCCGATCGATGAAATCTCCTGCTGCTTGCCCTAGGGGAATGATACGCTGCACCGTCCCATCTGGATTAACAGATAACCGATATTCTAGAGTTTGGGTCAGGCCATTAGGAACCTGCCACCGCTGTTGAAAATAGCGACGGGCTTCTGCCACCTGAGGAATGGTATCAAAGGCAGTAGCACTGGTTTCAGCAGATTGTTTGCTGTTGTTTGATCGAGCAGCAGCATCAGCCCTAGCAGCGGTTGCAGTCATGGGTATGGGGGCTGGAGCTGCTGCCATATCCCCGGATGTAGCACCGGGGGGTGGGGCGATCGGGGTTGACATCTCAGGCTTTTGAGCCATCACCGTTGGCAACCCTGGAACATCAACCGTTGATTGCCCTTGATTGATCCCGGATGGAGGCAAAGGTGCGATGGGAACTGTCGCTACACCGGGATTGATGGGTACGGCAGCAGGAACTGTGACCTTTGGCAACCCTGGTGCCCGGGGAACCAGAGCACCAGGCGGTGGGGGCGGTGGCAGCGGCTGAGCCGAGGTGGAAGGGGGAACAGTTTTTTGTGCCGTAACAGCAGGCGGCAATTGTAAAGCCAGCCGTTGATCGGTACTGGTTGCAGCCTGACTATTATTGGGGGCGACCGCAGTCGAAGTAGATTGAGGCCGATCGAGCACCTTGGCAATGGAGACAGCCAAACCAATGGTAACTAGAGCCACCGCTGCCATCTGAGGCCATCCCACTCGATCGGGTAACCAGCCCGAAGATTTAGTAAGGGCAGGCAAGGTTTCTATTTCTCCGCTATACTCCTCTAGGGCATTGGCTAAGTCAAACAGTTGCAGGGTTGTCAGTTCAGCTGTTTTACCTGATCCTTCAGGGGCGAAGTTGCCTAAACAAAGTTCATGGGTCAGTTGCCCTTTGGGTCGCAGGGCAATGCCAGTCCGCTCATTTTGAGCTGTAGGAGTAGCCTGCCACAGGCCAGAAAAGCCCCTATCGTCTGCTTTTGAGGCTGACACTTGCATCAGGTCTGGTGCAACTAATCGGCTCTGGACATAGTTAGTCACCGTCTCCACCAGAGCTTCTAATTGATGACGATCGCCCGTCAAGGTAAACCATTGCGCCTGCGGCAAGGTGGGGTCATCTAAGCGGAGACGAAATCGCAAAGCCGACAAAATCTCTCGACTGCTCCAGCGCGATAACGGCGATCGACGACCCAAAATTTCCAGCGTGCAGGTAGGGGGAGTATAGCGTCGTAAAACCGAATAGGACATGGATCTAAAAAGGGATTTAAAAAGGGTAGAACTCTGCGGATCAGGGAGATGGGTCAATCAAGAGGGAATAGAGATAGCGGGCTGTCTGGACCGGTCTAATAAGGCTAACCACAACCGTCGAGGCCCACTGGAGGCGCTATAAAACAGCAGATCGATCAGCAATTTGAGCGCTAGATCAGTTAATTGATCGGGGGTGACCCGCTCATCTTCCGCCATGCGGTCTTGATAAAAATTGGTAAATCGATCCAGATAGTCGCCTAAAAGAGCAGTGCGATGAGGTTCCTGATGCTGCTCGGCTATTTGCTCTAATAACGCCACCGATCGCCGGATCACTTCCTGATGCTGCCTGGCCAGATGGCAACTGATCAAGACCAGAGCCCGTGCTTCTTCCACATCCAACTTTTTGCGCCCCCCCTGCCCTTTGCGAATCGGGTTAGCTTGCCGTAAGCGCCACAACTCAACCCGATCGGCGACCATTGACTCCAGACCTAAGGCAGCAGCAGCCTGCAACATTGCCTCAGAGCTAATCTGAGTTAAAGATTCCAGGGCCAACAACACCAGATCTAGATGAGCCTTGATATTGTCTAACTGGGCTGGATCCGGGGACTGAGTAGGGGGTAGCAGGTCGTGAACCGGCAGTTCAGGCAACTTCACAATCGGTATCATATCAATAGGATAAGGTCGGGTCAGCAATTAAAACAGGGAGTTACAGGTTTTGTAACGAGATCGATAACCATGGCTGAATCCTCAGACGGTGGAATTGGATAAAAAGTTTCATTGCAGAAATTACGGCGGGGGGAGGAACTGTTCTAACAAAAATGCCATCGCCGCGCTGCCAAGGGGAACCGTTAGATTATCAATGCCAAACTTGGAAAAACTTTCTAACGCCGTTGCGACCAGCGCAATGATCAGAGCGACCATCCAGGTTTGCCAGCCATTACCAAATACCGATAGAAGTATTAAACTACTGACCCCGTAACTGACGATCGCCATAGTCAGGGAACCCTCCCAGCTTTTTGGCATATCCCACAGATGGTAAGGATGTTGACCAAACCGCTGACCAATTAATGCGGCCAGACCATCGCCCCAGGTCATGACCAAAATGCCCAAAACCGCGTAGTAGGGCTGCTGGTTCCAGAAGGCGGCAATCAAAATGCCAAAGCTGACGGCATAAAAGAAGGTACCCAAACTCTTGCGGCCCACACTGTTAATACTGGGTAAAATTGGCCAGCGATAGGATAGGTAGGCCAGCGCAGCGAACAGAACAGAGGCCGTCATCCCAATCTGGCCAGGGATCCCTAACCACCAGGCAAATAAAATCACATTGCCAACCCCTATGTGAACAACCTTGCGAGTTGTTTCTGAACTCAGATCGGCGTAGCGATGTAGAGCTTCAGCCAGTAGACCCGTTAAGAAAATCCAGGCTCCTGCAACGCCAACTCGTAGCCAGAGGCTGGAAGATTCAGACACCCAGGGAAACCAAGAGTCCAAGGCTCATACCCGTGCTAAAAAATCACTATTCTTTACTTTAATTGATTCTACGTCGCAATTCGCCAGCTACGATCGGCCTTTCTGTATACTGAAAGCAAATAGGTTTGGGCTACGTGCTATGTCTACCCCATCCATTGAGTTTTTTGACGGCATCCCTGAATCCTTAGATGATGTCAGCCTGCGGCGCAACCGGTCAACGGGTGCTCACATCATTGTTATGACGTTTCGCAACCTGCGATCGCTCGATAAGTTGAATAGTTTCACAAAAAAATCCTCCAATTCCATGAAACTGGCTGATGAAGAGGGAGTGATCAGTGTGGCCCCTTCCTCAGTCAAATTTTTCTTTAAGGGAGATGACGGGGATGAATTTGATCATCTGGAATGCAAATTTGAAATTGAACAAGAAGCCCACTGGGAGCGGTTTATTCGATTTATGAATCGCTATGCTAAGGCTAATGGTATGGAGTACGGAGAACGATGAAGGTCGCAGTTGCGGGTGCTACGGGGTTTGTCGGGCGGCGGCTGGTGCCGCGATTGCAGGCAGAAGGTCATCAGGTGCTAGCGTTAACCCGCAATCTTGACCAGGCCAGCCAAGTATTTTCTGGTGCCGATCCCTCACTAGAAATTGTTGCCTACACCCCCACAGAATCGGGGGACTGGCAGCAAGCCATCGCGGGCTGCGAGGCGGTTGTCAACCTGGCGGGGGAGCCGATCGCCGAAAAACGCTGGACCCTGGAGGAGAAAACTATCATTCTCAACAGTCGTCAACTGGTGACTCGCAAGCTGGTAGAAGCCATACAACAGAGCAACCCAAAACCTGGAGTGTTAGTCAATGCCTCTGCGATCGGCTACTACGGCACCAGCGAGACTGCCGTATTTGACGAAACCAGTGGGCCGGGAGATGACTTTCTGGCAGAAGTCTGCCAAACCTGGGAAGCAGAAGCAACCCAGGTAAAACAGGCTGGTGTTCGAGTCGTGATCTTGCGCCTCGGCATCGTCCTCGACAAAGACGGGGGGGCGCTAGCTAAGATGCTGCCAGCTTTTCGTCTATTTGCAGGGGGGCCGATCGGCTCTGGGAAACAGTGGTTTTCTTGGATCCATCGAGATGATGTCGTGGATTTAATTCTCTATGCCCTGACCCATCCAGAGATGGCAGGGGTGTTTAACGCCACAGCCCCCAACCCGGTGCACATGGCTGATTTGTCCCACACCTTAGGCCAAGTGCTAAAACGCCCCTCCTGGCTCCCCGTACCAGGTTTTGCCCTGGAAATGATGCTAGGAGATGGGGCCAAAGTGGTTCTGGAGGGGCAACAGGTTTTCCCGAAACAGACCCAGGAGGCCGGCTTTCAGTTTCGTTACCCGACGCTAGAGCAGGCTTTAGAGCAGATCCTCAAGTCCTAACTAACGAAAATAAGCTTACGATAAACCCCTAAAAAAACATTGCCTCCCTGCAATTTCGGTATTCGGATGGACTCTTAATCAAAGGAGAGTGGAAGTTGATCATTACGCTGCTGCGACAATCCCAACTCTTTAGAAAGACGGGTCATAATTGATGTTTGGCGGTTTTTTAAGGAGTGGCGGTTGCCGGTCAAAGCAATGGAAATTTGCTTTTGCAGACTCATTGAAATTTCTCCTAAAGATTTGATATAGCTTTGGTTAAAATGCGGAAGACAGGGGTAATCGGGTCAACGGTCTAACCTAATTAGTCCTTGGCATTGCTGGTTCCAGAGATAAAAAGGGGGCAGGATGCTATTGAATACACCCCCTGTAGTCCCCCTTTTTAAGGGGGACGGCGACAGCCGGGGGTATGCCAGGTAATTCCTTTATGTCCAGGTACTTAAGGGGGCTAGATGCTTGAAACTTCGTTTCAATTCATCCTGCTTTTCAGCAACGCTTAGTCGTTCTGACTTGCCGCCGTCAAGTTGCCCATGGCTACGGCGATAAATGGCGAAATCGAGATGAAATCGTAGTATTCGCTACAGAAATATCCTAACCCCTCCATCTCGAAAGTGCGTTAACAACAGATGAAGCTTCGGTAAGTAATCTGTTATGTAGTTGGATGCGATTGACTCCACCCCCTGTAATCCCCGCGCTAAAACCAAGGGGGAGGGCGACAGCCGGGGGTATACCAGGTAATGCTTTGTTGGTATGAGATACACGACCTGGATCCCCCTTCCCCACTCTCAGGTGGAAGCTCCACGGGAATGACAGCCCATAATTGAGGAGTTCCCCCTCCTTACTATGCACCGACTAGCTTTCAGCGTTCTGGTGCTGCGACTTTTTAGCCCTCGCGCTTCTCCTTAAGTTGTCTAGTTTGACCAACTTTTAGCCATGCAAAGATTTGTTGTGGAGTCAGTGTCAATTGAACTCCCTCAATTACTTTAATCTGGCGATCGCCTCTACAAACTTCTGGCTCTTGTTTGGGAGTAAAAATTACAACAGAATAATCATCTGGGTCGAGCATCCATCCCAATTTACTGCCATGCTTCAAGCAATGTAGGATATTGTCAATTACGCGATTCACCTTTTGATCAGGTGAAAGAATTTCAATTGTCCAATCAGGAGCTTCGGTAAAATCATCCTCTGGCTCACCAACTTGATTCAGGTTGATCCGATTCCACGCAATTACTGCAACATCAGGAACGATCTAACGCCCGCCGAAGGTACACCGCAACTCCGGTAGTGCTGTATAATCAACACTTAATCTGTCAACTTCAGCCAAAAGACGTTTTTGTAGAATAGAGTGTCGAGTTTTAGGCATGGGCTTCTGGCTTGCAACCCCGTCTACGTATTCCCATGCCAGCGAGTCTTCCAAATATGGCAGTTTAAGGAAATTTTCAAGGGAGAGAACCTGAGTCAAGGCAGCCGTCATTGGTTCAAGCAAAGAGTTGATTGCGCGATTTCATTATAGTGGTAGGTGCCTACCCAAAACTGGGTAGGCTTCGCCTATTCAGTTCAAGAAGTTTACCAAGCTCCAGCCCCCTCCCTCGTTACCTCGTTAGTCCAAAGTCCAGTAAGTAACAATTGCTTATTCTAGAGCATCCCATGCCTGCTCTTGGAGCGTCGTGCTGTTCAATCAGTTCTCCTTGCAAATGGCTTCTAACAGTTGTCTACAGCGAGTTAGACTTGGAGACTGAGCGGCAGGTTCCTTCTGGGTCACAGGTGAGCCTTTGCTTGCGGGCTGCGACGAGTCTGGCTAAATCGGGCCTACCCGCTAGGCGCAAACGCCAGTTTGCCCAAATTTTGTAGACTGCATCTACTATAGAACCGAGAATTGGCCACTGGGTTGGGGCATAAATCCAGCCGATTCCCAAAATCTGGTAGACCTGACGAAAGACTTCAACATTTTGAATGACAGTGCCATCGGGCAAGACTGCATGAATTCGAGCCATTGCAGTTTCATAGTCTATCCCCCCATTAGCTGCAGCAGAATAGTTATCATCCGCAATATTGACAAATGAGACAAGCCCCCTGCCTGCGTCTGCTTTAGTTAAAAAGTTAACTTCTCGCATACAAAGGGGGCACTCTCCATCGTAGAGCAGTTTTATTTTCCAGTTAAGCGACTGGGTTGAAGTAGGGAACTTTGCAGAGTCAGTCATTCAATCTCCTGTCAAGTGGCATTGCTGATTCCAGGCATGAGCAAAGATGGTGGATGCTTGAAATTTCGTTTCAACTCATCTTATTTTTCAGCAACGCCCATCAAGCTGCATCCATTTGAGATTGGAGATAGTTTTGTAGCCCGACTTGTTCGATTAATCCCAACTGCGTTTCTAAATAATCGATGTGTTCTTCGGTATCATCGAGGATATTTTGCAGTAAATCCCTCGATACAAAGTCTCGGAGGTCTTCACAGCAGGAAATTGCTTCTTTTAGAGTAGCCTGACCGCTTACTTCTAAATCGAGGTCACACCTCAGACATTCGGGAACAGCCTCGCCAATCTTAAGTTTGTGTAGATCTTGCAGGTTGGGCAACCCCTCTAAAAAAAGAATCCGTTCAATGACTGTATCTGCATGCCGCATTTCTTCGATCGACTCTTGATACTCGTGGGTACCCAACTTACCCAACCCCCAGTTTTTGTACATACGGGCATGGAGAAAGTACTGGTTAACGGCTGTCAGTTCATTCGTGAGAATGCTGTTCAAGTATTGAAGTACCTGGGTATTACCTTTCAAAAATCTTACTCCTTCATGGGTTACAAGTCATTGCTGACAATTTCAATTCTACGCTGATTTTTGAATATAACGGCGAGAAGCAGCCATTTTACTGACCTCAGCCTGCAAAATGGCACAGGCACTCTCAGCACAACGACCACAGGATGTGGCCACTCCCAGATTTGTTTGCAAATCATCTAGGGATTGACACCCTTCTGAAATGGCTCGTCGTAGTTGAGAATCTGTTACAGGGTTACAAATACAGATATACATGATAATTGTGAATCGGGGCGAAGATCTGGTAACCAATAGTTTGAGCTACAAAACCCGTGATTACAGCGATAGAACCTATTGCAAAGACTCGTTACCATTAATTTAATCTTAGACTTATTGAAAATATCTGTCAATAATCTTCCGACTACTTAGAAGATCGGGCCTACCTGTCTTCTTAATTTTCCTGGCCATCGTCGGCTTTCTTCTCTACCAGATCCTCCACCACATACTGCTGTGGAACCCCAATTGCAATGCCGGCCTGGTCAAAAGCTTTTTTGAGACGACGACGAAACTCTCGCGCGACCGGCCCTCGTTGCAAGGGAATGGTGCGAATCCAGATCCGAATCGTTAGTCCGGTGTGGGAGAGCGCTTCAATGCCTAAAATTTCTACGGGGTTGAGAATACTAGACTGCCAGACTGGATCTTGACTCAACTGAACCGCTACTCTTTTCATGATCGACAAAGCAAAGTCAACATCGGTGTCATAGGCCACTTGCACGGTGTAATCTAAGCGAGACCAGTAACGGGTAAAGTTTTCTACTTGAGTAATCGTGCCATTTGGAATCGTCACCAGCCGCCCATCATCGGTACGAAGCTGGGTAACTCGTAAATTCATAGATTCCACCATGCCAGAGACAGAGCCAATGGCAATCATGTCTCCAATGCCATACTGGTCTTCTAATAAGATTAAGAAACCATTGACTAAATCTTTTATAACGTTTTGAGTCGCCAGCGAAACGGCCAAAGCCAGCACTGCCCCTAAAGCCAGCACTGAGATCGGTGAAATGCGCAAGAGTTGCAAGACAATTAAGACGGCGATCTCATAAATCAGCAGGGTTTTGAGCCCCTTAATCGCACTCATAATTGTGGTCAGTCTCAGGGATCGACGTTCAACGTCTTCAGATCGCAAAAAGTCTGTACTTTCGTAGGCTTTAACAAAGCGATCGACCGCAATATTGGTCAAACGATTAATCAGCCCAGCTACAAACCATGCAGCTAAAAGAATGGAAGGAATGGTTGCCAAGTTGGCGGCATACCTACGAGTCTGGGGAAAGTTATAAAGTGTTGCCGCAATGCCGCCCAACCAGAGAAAAATAATTAACCAAAACAGTAGCCAGTGCAAAAAGGTGAAAACTTGTAATTTGCGCTCTACACTCAGTTGTTGCCTTAACAGCCTTGGTAAATCAAACCCATAACTGGCTGGTGAATCTTCACCGGTAGCGGGCCCATTCAGGGATAAGGTAGCCTGACGTTGCTCTGCTTCATGGGGTTCCAAGCGATTAATCTGTTGCCCCAGATGCCGCCATACAGCTAGGAGCAACAGGGTTAGGATAACCAAGGCGGCTAGCAAGATGAGAGCTCTTTTAAGCTGCTGCCGCAAGGCTTGAGGCTGACGGAGTTGCAGAGCTTCAGTCAAGTTGGCTTCTAAAATAGCCTGCCATTGTTTGGCCAACTCTGGTGCAGGAACAAAGTTGTACTGGGCATCGGCAGTGGTTACGGTTAGTAACACCTGAGGTTCAGCCAAATAAGCATCAGTCGCAAATAAGACTGGCTGCCCATTCATGGTTTCAACCACAACCTTCAGTGATTCAGGATCGAGTACCGTCGCATAGGGCTTTTCCCCCTGTACCGCCCGAATTGATGTCGGTGCAATCAGTTGATTTAACTTGGCCTCAATTTGTCTGGCCCTTACCTCCACCGGGATCTGGCTATCTGGATTGCTGCGATTAAACACTGCGGGGGAGGCAATTTTAAACAGTTCCTTACCTTCAAAGCGAATATAAGTCGCTTCTAGTAAACCTGAACGATCTACCCCCACTGGGGGTGGCTGGGTTGCCTGGGATGATGTGAGACCAGGGATCTGCCCTAGTAGAGGCGTTGGCTGGCTCCAGACTGGCACTGTTAAACTCACCCCTAACAAGAAAGGAATGATCGCCCGGCCAATCAATGTCAAAACTCGCTTTAGTGGCAACGATCGCTTACCCAACAGGCCACGCCAAGAAAAATTAAACTGCCTCGTAGATTATAGCTTTGGGCAAAACACTTACAACAAGGCGTTATCACTCCAAGTCGGTAAAATGGCGATCTGTATAACTCCAAACCGCTAAAATAAAGTGTTTACCTGTTTTCAGCATCTTCTACGAATGGGAAGTCAGCAAAAGAGTACGATCGCCGATGACTAAATTTCAAGAAAAGGCCGACTTCATTTGGGGACTAGCGGATAGGCTGCGGGGTGATTACCTGCGGCGGGAGTACCCGGATGTGATTTTACCGATGGTGGTGATCCGGCGGCTCGACTTAATGCCCTACTTGTCACTCCCTAACCATGATCTATTAGATATTGGAGATTTTGTTATTATGACCCTCGAAACATCCATTCTAGATAACCTCAAAAAGCTACCTGAATCTATGCAGCAGACAGTTTTTTTATATACAGAATTTTTGGTTAACCGAGTGAGCCAGCAAACTGAAACCCCGCTTGAAACTAAGCCAGAAACACCATCAAATAAGCGTGGCGGGTTAGGAATTTGGAAAGATAAACTTTGGATTGCCGATGACTTTGATGCTCCCCTGGAAGACTTTCAAGAGTATATGTCATGAATGTTTTGGTCGATACCCATGCTTTCCTCTGGTACATACAGGCAAGCGATCAACTTAGCCAAAACGCTGCAACAATTCTAGAAGATACCGATAATAAGCTCTATTTCAGTATTGCCAGCCTTTGGGAAATTGCCATCAAATTGGGTTTGGGCAAGCTAAAACTCGATAACCCATTTCATGAGTTAGAAACATTGCTTGAAAGGCTTTCGGTTGAAATGCTACCCATCGCATTTGCCGACACCGAAACTTACTTAAGCCTACCCCTGCATCATCGCGATCCCTTCGATCGCATCTTGATCGCCCAGGCAATCAACCGCTCGTTGTCTATTATTACTGCCGATCCTGCTTTTGATGCCTATGCCATCGAGCGCGTATGGCTATAACCTAATTTACCCCTCCTCCTCCTAACCTGCTATGACACAGATCACCATTGACATTCCCGACGACCTCGCCCAACGGCTTCAGCAGTTTCAAAGCCAACTGCCACAGGTGCTAGATCTGGGTTTACAGGAGCTAGAAACCCAACAGCGATCCGCTAATTTTCTCGACGAGCAAGACATCATTATGAGTACCTATGTGTCTGCTGCCCTACGCAAGCAAGTCATTGAACGGGCAAAAAATCGCTGCGAATATTATCGCTCACCCCTTTTTTTAACCCTAGAATTCAGACCTGGCAGGATCACTTCACCCTATCAGACGCTACCATCGTTCCCCAAACCCCAGAAGGCAGAGTCACTGTCCTGATTCTTCAGTTCAACCATCCCGATCGTGTGCAAGAGCGAGCAGGGTTAATCACGATCGGGCAGTATTTTTAGAGACTTAACCAACCTTGGGCGAACCACCATATTTTTGCTAAAAATGGATGAGGCGAGCCGACTTTAGCTACGCCAAACTCTGGCATCTCAGGGACTCTACCCAGACCTACCCAATCGTTTAAAGAACGGATAGCCGGATTGAGCGCCATGGCACTATCACGCTTCGTCAAAGGCTTCCATATCCAATAAATAAAGGTAGGGTTCTGCTAATTCAGGTCGTTGAAATGCAATGGCTCGCAAGAAATGCCAGTCTTTTAACCCATCAAAGGCGCTGCTATATTCATCCTGTTCCAGGCGGGTTGCCAGGTTTTCAACATCAGCGGCGGTAACATTTAAAACTTGCTCATTTACACGATCGAGTGTTTTCATCACTAGCTGCTCTCCCTGAATTCATTTGGTGAATCAAATCCCAATGATTTTATATTAGTGTGCTACTAATCAGTCTGCTAGCTGTTTATCTGAGGTTTATTGCCTGTAAACGTTTGCTTTACAAATGTCTGAATTTGCTCCAATGCCAGGGGTTGAATTTCATGACCCATATTAAATTCCTCGTATTTCACTGGAATTCCTAGGGCCTGAAGCTGGGATTTAGCCTGATGGGCTGCTTGAATCGGGACGATCGGATCCTGGCGACCATGAACCAGCAGTACAGGAATAGGGGCTGGTAAAGTCGATCTCAGGGGGGTGTGAACATAACCGCTTAACACCATCAATGCTTTTAATGGTAGGCTTAAACCCACATCCAGGGTCATGGCCCCACCTTGAGAAAAGCCTCCCAAAATGGTTTCAGACAAGGGAATCCCTGTGCGATCAGGCAACTCGGTCAGAAGTTGGATTAACTGCTGGCGGCTACTGGCCAGGTCTGGGCGATCGCCAAATTCTGATGAACCTAAAAAACTATAATTGCTGGGGAAATCGTACCACATGCGACCAGCGGGGCCATAGGGATGGGCAAAAGGTGCATTTGGAAAGATAAATTGAATATCTGGCAAATCCAGGTAGGGGGCGAGAGCCACTAAATCTTGGTAATTAGCTCCCCATCCATGGAGCAAAACGATCACTCCCTGTGGGGAATGACCACTGGCGGGAGGTACGGTGATGGCTTCTAATGACACGGTTCCTGTATCCAAATTGCACATGACCATCATAGGGGAATCTGCCTTTTGGTTGGCCGTCTGACCAAAGTTATAATTTGGAAGTGCTGGAGATTTCCCTATCCGGGTCTGTTGACCTAGGCTGTCGCAGGCATCGTCAGGAAGCACCAGCCTACCCCCCAAACTCTCGGTTTCCGGTGAATTCCCATGAGACAGGTTCTGATCAGATATACCTTACTGACGATCGGAATTGCAGGGCTCACGATTGATGGGGTTGTTGGCCAGCCCTCTGTTAGCCCACATCCTGAAGTCGACCTGCCTGAAGAAGTTTTGCGAAATCAAGTCATGACAGGGGCAAGATCGCCGATGGATGGTCGGCCCCTCACCGCTTCAGAGTATGTAATGCTACAGACTCAGATTCAAACCCCACCGACTCAGCCTGAGCGGGTTTCTCAAAAAGTCAGAGATTTGATCGGTTTATTGAAGGTAAGGAAGTTGATTAAAACCTTGATACCATTCTTTCCAGTCAAGTAATTGGATAAACTATCCCGCTCTTGCGATTTCAACTAGTGGCCCAAATCAAACAAGGCATTGATTTGATCGGTACAACGCTGGGTGAGGGCTTCTAACTCTTCCCGATCGCTGGTTTTGGGGGCTGCAATCAAGTCACCAACCCGGACGGTAACCGGAGTTGAGCGGGGCAAGGAAGAACCCTTTTGAAAAATTTGATGGGTGCCCCACAGACTCACGGGCAGGAGAGGCACCTGGGCTTTTGCCGCAATCAGGGCTGCCCCCAGTTTGGGATCTACCACCCGCCCGTTAGGGGTGCGCGTGCCAGTGATAAATACTCCAACCGCCCATCCGGACTCTAGAGAAACTAGAGCGGCTCTAATCGCACTGCGATCGGCGGCACCTCGCTTCACCGGGTAGGCTCCGTAGAGGCGAATGGCCTGACTCAAAACAGGCACCTTAAATAATTCTTCCTTAGCCATGTAGGCTACAGGGCGTTGTACCGCGCAGGAGAGAATGGGGGGATCAAAATCACTGGCATGATTGCTGACAATCACCAGTGGCCCTTGCTGGGGTACCTTTTCTGCCCCATAGACGTGCCCCCGAAAGTAGGTATAGAGAGCGGGGCTGACCACTGACCACTTGAATAAATGGTAGAGTGCCAGACTGGCAGCGGGTTCGCGATTTTTGGCCATACTCCAGTCACTCCTAGGCCAAAGCTACAGTTTTTAGATCTGCCAGACTGCCTACTGCTAAGAGGTTGACACTGGAACAGGTGCGCTTCATGATCCCGCCCAGTACATTGCCGGGGCCAACTTCGATCGCTTGCTCCACTCCCAGTTCTGGCAATGCCAGGGAGATCTCCCGCCAGCGAACCGTGTCAGTCATTTGGCGACTAAGCCGATGCTTGAGGGCGGCGGCATCGGTAGTTGGTGTAGGGTCTACGTTGGATAAAACTGGCACCCTGGCGGTTTGGAAGGGAACCTGATCGAGAGACCATTGAAATTCCTTAGCGGCATCAGCCATCAAGGGGGAGTGAAAAGCGCCACTAACATTAAGCTTCACCGCCCGTTTAGATTTAACTGAGGAGATAATAGCCTCCACCGTCGCCGGGGTGCCTGAAATCACAACCTGTCCAGTATTGTTATCATTGGCCAGCACCACATCAGGCGTGTCTTGCAAGGCTTGCTCTAACTGCGATCGATCAAACCCCAGCAACGCCGCCATCATGCCATCAGAGGCGCTATCCATCAATTGAGCCCGCCGTTGAATCAAACGGAGCCCATCGGTAAAACTGAAGACTCCAGCAACCTGCAAAGCCGAATATTCTCCCAGGCTATGACCGGCAACAAAATCTGGTTGCAGCCCCTGATCAGCCATCACCTGAGCCAGGGCGCTCTCAACCACATAGAGGCAGGGCTGGGTGTAAAGTGTGCGAGAGAGGATGGCTTCATCTCCCTGGCAACATTCGATAACAGACCAACCTAATAGCTCAGAAGCCTGGTCAAACAACGCTTTTGCTGCCCCATAGGCCTGTAAATCCACACCCATGCCAACTGTCTGGGAACCCTGTCCCGGAAATACCCAAATGGTTTTCATCATTGACTCCTCTCGCTTAGCGTCCCCATTGGAAAACCGCTGCCCCCCAGGTCAGACCTGCACCAAAGCCAGCAGCCACAATGACATCCCCCGATTTGATCTGATTTTGCTGTACCACCTGATCCAGGGCCAGGGGAATGGATGCCGCAGAGGTGTTGCCGTATTTTGCTAGGTTACTGACAACTTTATGAGCTGGCAGCTTTAAACGATCGCCTACCGCATCCAGGATGCGCTGGTTAGCCTGATGCAATAGCAACCAGTCCACGTCTTTAATTGTCAGATTAGAGCGGAACAGGGCTTTTTCAATCACTTCTGGGACTCGCCGCACAGCAAAACGATAAATTTCCTGCCCATTCATCGTGATGCATTGAAAGCCGCCCTGACCAATGGTGATCTGGTCAACCAGGGACTTATCTTGGGGTTGGTAGGCCAGGTTCAGGTATTGATTTTGGCTACCATCACTGCGCAATTCAAATCCTAATAACCGATCGACCTGGTTAGCCTGCAGGACGATCGCCCCTGCGGCATCTCCGAACAGAATACAGGTGCGGCGATCGGCCCAATCAACCCAGCGAGACAAGATATCTGCCCCGATCAGTAGAATGTTTTGGTAAGTGCCGGTGCGAATAAATTGAGCCGCTGTTACCAGACCAAACACGAACCCAGAGCAGGCAGCGGTCATATCAAAGGCCACCGCCTGAGAGGCCCCCAACTCTCCCTGAATGCGGCCAGCAGAGCCAAACAAATCATCTGGAGTGGAAGTAGCCAGAATAATCAAGTCTAAATCTTGTGGAGTCAAACCAGCATTGGCGATCGCAGCTTGAGCAGCCTGGACAGCCAGGGTCGTTAAGGATTCATCTGACCTTGCCAACCGTCGTTGTTGAATGCCAGTGCGGTCAGCGATCCATTGATCAGAGGTGTCTACTATCTGGCTCAGTTGATTATTTCCCAGAGCAGTCGCCGGAGCGGCAGACCCAATCCCTGTAATTGCAACCCCTAACCCTGCGTGTTTCAATGCCTTTCTCCAGCGTTACAGATTGATCGGAAGGGTAAGCTCAGGATGCCTTCAAATCAATGCTCGGATGTGTGACCGCTGACAACGGATTTACTATTCCGTTGATAACGGGACTGAATGTGCCCCAGCACATCATGATCGATCGCTTCCCTGGCTAACCGAATTGCATTAAAAATACTGGGCGCTTGAGAACTTCCATGACTGATGATGCAGACGCCATCCACGCCTAATAACAAACCCCCCCCATGCTCCGCATGGTCAACCCGTTGCTTGATCCGCTTCAAATTGGGACGCAGGAGGGAGGTTCCTAGCTTGCCATGGATGCCCTGGGGCAGTTCTTCTCGCAAAATTTGCAAAACTACTTCGCCGATCGCTTCCGCAAATTTGAGTAGGATATTACCCACAAAGCCATCACAGACGACGACATCAAACCGTCCCGACAAAACATCGCGCCCCTCAGCATTGCCAATGAAGGCAAGATCAGGGTTTTTGCTGAGTAACTCGTGGGTGCGGAGGGACAATTCATTGCCCTTACATTCCTCTTCGCCAATATTCAACAGCCCTACTTTAGGCTCCCTATTGCCCAGCACATGCTGAGAATAGATACTGCCCATAATGGCAAACTGTTCCAAAAATTTAGGCCGACAATCTACGTTTGCTCCCACATCCAGCACAATCACCGGTTTACCGGGTACAACGGTCGGTAACACAGCTCCAATGGCGGGCCGATCGATGCCCTTTAACCGCCCCAACCGTAGAAGTGCAGCTGCCATGGCTGCGCCAGAGTGGCCAGCAGAGACAACCGCATCAGCCCGTTTTTGTTTCACCAGATCCATCGCGACATTAATCGATGCCTGGGGTTTACGCCGCAGAGCAGTTAATGGCTCTTCGCCCATTTCAATCATGCCCTCAGCGGGAACAATCTGCAGGGGGGTAGAGATGGTGGCATGATGTGCAGATGCCTCAATTTGTTCAGGGTTACCTACCAGTAAGACCTCGACCCCGAGCTCCTCCCTCGCCCGCAGTGAGCCTGCAACAATTTCTGCGGGGGCATAATCTCCCCCCATTGCATCCACTGCAATTCTGATCTGCTTCGCTCCCATGGAAAACCGTTATAGAAACCTTAAGAATTTTACCAGATGCCTCCTCTCTAAATGATAAGACTTCCCAGAAGAATCAGCTTTTACCCTGGCAAATCTCCCCGTTCCCTAGATCAGTCAGATTTTTTCTAGAATATTATTGACATGCTTACCAATTTCTGAGACTCTAGAAAAAGTCAAGTTTGCGGGTATAGCTCAGTGGTAGAGCGTCACCTTGCCAAGGTGAATGTCGCGCGTTCGAATCGCGTTACCCGCTCTGTTTCATTTTCCTAGATCAAGGCTAATTTATCTAGCTGTCATAATTATTTGGAGCCAACCAGTATTTGGGCTAAATTCCCATAAACGCATCAATAATTGGTTGCATTGTCAGATAAATCATCTATGCACCATAATACTTACCTTAAAGACAAGCATTATGGTGCACAGGTTACCTTCAAGAATTGAATTGCGTAGCTTAAAATTCTTCTGCCGCAGCACCGCCAGCTGCTCCTACATTTTCCTGCTCAGTCTCTTCGCGGGGGCCAGATTCCATGCGCCGCCGCCCAAACCGACCAGAACTAGTCCGCTTCCGGAACTTGCGGGCGTAAGCCTGATTTCGTAATGCCTTTTCCTTCTTTAAGTTCCGGCGCTTTGCCATAATAACCCCTTGAAACAACTAAAACAATGAACCATAGGATTTAACAGCCAATGGATGAATCTGGCTGAGCGTGATTACAACCAAAATTAGCAAGATTTCTAGTGTACCACAGACGATTTGCATGAAGATAGACCTGACTTGGAGTGGCGGCCCTCAAACTCTTCAATCCAACTGCTGGAGCAGGCGATCCACAGCGGTATTGGGATTAAGAAAGGAAAATAAATGTTTATAGATCAAATGGCCCTGGGCATCTAAAACAAACTGAGCCGGGAGGGGCGCACCCAGGGCCTGCCCGGTTTCATAGGCACGGAAGACTTGACAACTGGGATCGCTGAGCAAGGGCATCTTTAAACCCAGATCTCGCACCACAATCTGACTCTGTTGAGCATCAGTGCTGGTGATCAGCAACAACTCGGCACCCCGGTCGCAAAACTCTTGGTAGCGCTCGTTTAAATCTTTAATGTGGGGAAAGCAAAGGGGGCAATACTGCTTTTCTGTAAAAATGCGGGTAAATGCCAGAATTACAGGCTTTTGATTACGATAGTCTGCCAGCTTTACCGGGCGATCGTGGGTGATGTCAGGTAAGGTAAACCCTGGTGTCAGTATCCCAAGGGGAAAGGAGTTGCTTGCCGGAAACGGAAAGAAATTATTAAAAAACCGTTGATTAATTAGACCGCTAAAATCAGTTGAGGTCAGCATAGAGTCACTGTACAGAATCTCAGTGTGCCAGCCCCATGGTGAAGCTGTTTACCCCTCCCATCATAACAGACCACTAATGATGCCTCAGTAGCGAATACGCGGATCAATTGAGGCATTGACAATATCTACGAGTAAACTGGCGATCGCCACAATGGCAGCAAAGAAGACGACAATCCCCTGAACAACAGGATAGTCTCGCTGGGCGATGGCTCGATACAGGCGATTGGCCAACCCCGGCCAGGAGAAGGTCACCTCTGTTAAAATAGCTCCGCCTAAGAGGGCTGCTAAGGTTAAACCCAGAATGGTAATGACTGGAATCAGGGCATTTTTGAGGGCGTGGGTCATGAGAATCTTGGATTCAGCAATGCCTCTGGCTCTGGCCGCCTCTACATAGTCAGATTGCAGGGTTTGTTTTAAGTTGACCCGCACAATCCGTTCAAAGATGCCGCTGATCAGGATTCCTAAGGTCAGACAGGGGAGAGCCAGATAGTACAGGGTGGTCAAAAATTGGGGCAGATTGCCATGCCACAAACTATCTATGGTGTACAGGCCGGTAGGGCCCGTTGGGGGTGTCATTGTCACTGGAAAGCGAGTTCCTAAGGGAAACCAGCCCAGTTGCACCGCAAAGACCAACTGCAAAATCATACCAAACCAGAACATGGGAATGGAATAGGTCAAAATCCCAAACAGGCGTCCAGCAGCATCTACCGATGTATTGGGCCGGGATGCGGACAGAATGCCGACCCCCACCCCCACCCCAATCGCGACCAACAAGCTAAAAATGGCTAACTCCACCGTGGCGGGAAAGAACTTAAAGATGATTTGCCAAACCGTCTGCCCCTGACTC
>JBJTUO010000148.1:0-3832 GCA_046080785.1 Leptolyngbyaceae cyanobacterium
AATAGATTTATTGTATCATTTTGCTTGTTTCGTTGGCATCAAGCCACACTCAACAAGCGCGGCTTTCATCCCGTCACCGAATCGCTCTTGAGTAAACACAATTCACGTTTTCGGTGCGGGGCTTCCCGCCGACTTAGCTAAGGAGCGACCATGAGCCAATCTGCACCATCCCTTCCAATTTCCACCGCTAAACCATCCGGTCGCCCCCCGGCCAAAGACATGGTATGGGTTCCCGGTGGCACCTTTTTAATGGGGTCTGACCACCACTATGCCGAAGAAGCCCCGGCCCATACCGTCACCGTCAATGGCTTCTGGATAGACAAATACCTGGTCACCAACGCCCAGTTCCAGAAATTTGTCAAAGCCACCGGTTACGTCACCTTTGCCGAACGCCCAGTCAACCCAGACAACTACCCTGGGGCTCAACCAGAATTATTACAGCCCTCCTCCTGTGTGTTTGTCAAACCCGATCGCCCGGTCGATCGGGGTAGCCATTACAACTGGTGGGCTTACATTGCAGGGGCTAACTGGCGGCATCCGGAGGGGCCGGGTAGCTCGATTAAAGGGCGAGACAACCATCCCGTAGTGCATGTCACCTATGAAGACGTGGAAGCCTACGCGCGGTGGATTGGCAAAACAATCCCCACGGAGGCGGAGTGGGAGTTTGCCGCCTGGGGCGGGCGAGACTATGCCGAGTTTGCCTGGGGTGATGAGTTGCATCCCAAGGGCAAGATGATGGCCAATACCTGGCAGGGCGAGTTTCCCTGGGAAAACTTAAGAACCGATGGCTACGAGGGCACTTCACCGGTGGGGGTATTTCCGGCCAATGGCTATGGCCTCTATGACATGATCGGCAACACCTGGGAATGGACGACAGACTGGTATCAGGAGCATAACCAGATCAAAAGCGAGTCTTGCTGCGGTACCTTAGTCAATCCACGGGGGGGAGAGCCAGAAGCCAGCTATGACCCCCAGATGCCCGATGTTAAAATTCCCCGTAAAGTCATCAAGGGCGGCTCCTTTCTCTGTGCCCCCAGCTATTGTCGGCGCTATCGCCCCCCTGCTCGCATGGCAGAGCCGATCGACACCTCCACCTCCCATTTAGGGTTTCGTTTGATTGTCCGCATTTCACCGACATAATGGCCCACAACCATAATGGCCCACGACTAAGGCTACTGCGGTGTCTTGACTAGAGGGCAGCATCGGACTGCGGCAGGCATCCTTGCCCTGCTTTCTCTACCTGTCATATTCCAGGTCGTGAATCGTTAACATTTTTAGCTGCATTTGCCAAATTCAGCCTTTCCTGGCATAGGCTTGGGATGGATTTGCTTCACGCTCAGGTTATATGAACGCCGATCACCGTCAACATCTCTGGATATATGACACTACCCTGCGAGATGGGGCTCAGCGAGAAGGGCTGTCGTTGTCGATCGACGATAAAATTCGCATTGCTCGTCGGTTAGATCAACTGGGGATTCCCTTTATTGAGGGGGGGTGGCCGGGAGCCAATCCCAAGGATGGCCAATTTTTTTGGCAGTTGCGGGAGGAGCCCTTAACCCAGGCCGCCCTGGCGGCCTTTTGCTCAACCCGGCATCCAGGGGTGCCCGCTGCAGAAGACCCGATGTTAAAGCCGATTTTGGCGGCGGGGACTGAGTGGGTCACGATTTTTGGTAAGTCTTGGGATTTGCACGTCACAGACAGCTTAAAGACTACCCTAGATGAAAATTTAGAGATGATTCGCGATACGATCGCCTACCTGCGGGCCCAGGGCCGTCGGGTGATCTACGATGCGGAACACTGGTTTGATGGCTATCAACACAACCCCACCTATGCCTGGGAAACCTTAAAAACTGCCGCATTGGCCGGGGCGGAGTGGGTCGTCTTGTGTGACACCAATGGCGGCATGTTGCCCCCGGCGATCGCCCAGACTGTCCAGACCATTCGTGCTGACTTAAATCGGCTCAATCTGTCAGACCCGCCAGACTTAGGGATTCATACTCACAATGACTCTGATACCGCTGTCGCCAATGCCTTGGCCGCAGTAATGGAAGGGGCCCGGATGGTACAGGGGACGATCAACGGTTATGGTGAACGCTGCGGCAATGCCAACCTCTGTTCCCTAATTCCCAACCTGCAACTGAAACTGGGCTTTGATTGTATTCGTGAGGCCCAATTGGCCCAGCTCTCTGAAACCAGCCGGTTTGTCAGTGAAGTGGTGAACCTGGCCCCCGATGATCATGCCCCCTTTGTTGGGCTCTCAGCCTTTGCCCACAAGGGAGGTATCCATGTCAGCGCAGTGGAGCGCAACCCCCTCACCTATGAGCACATTGAGCCGGGGCGGGTGGGCAATCGCCGTCGCATTGTGATTTCAGATCAGTCTGGCCTCAGTAATATTCTGGCGAAAGCTCGCAGTTTTGGAATTGTCTTAGATAAGCAAAACCCCACTACTCGTGAAATCTTGCAGCATTTAAAAAATCTGGAAAGTGAAGGCTACCAATTTGAGGCTGCTGAAGCTAGTTTTGAGTTGCTGCTGCGAGAAGCCTTGGGGCAACGTCGCCCTCCCTTTGAGGTCAAGGGGTTCCAGGTTCACTATGATATGGATGCCAGGGTCTCAACCATTCTGACAACCGCCTTAGCCACCGTCAAAGTTGCAGTGGCCGGCCAGGAAATTTTAGAAGCAGCGGAGGGAAATGGCCCAGTCTCTGCCCTCGATGCCGCTTTACGCAAGGCTTTGATCAATGTTTACCCAGAAATTGGCCAGTTTCATCTGACAGACTACAAAGTGCGGATTCTGGATGGCAAGGCAGGCACTTCAGCCAAGACCAGGGTATTGATTGAGTTTAGTAATGGTCAACAACGGTGGAATACGGTTGGAGTGTCTGGCAATATTCTAGACGCCTCTTACCATGCAGTCGTCGAGGGCCTGGAATATGGCTTACTGCTGCAACAGGAGACTGCTGTCGCCTTGGTTTGATAGGGCGTGGGGCTCTAGCGGCCTTACAGAAGATACCTGCCAAACTTAAACACTACAATCTGAGAAACGCTGAGGGAGGTTGGGGTGGCCATTTCCACTGAAAACAAGGTCTGGACAGATGCCGAGTTTATGGCGTTGACCAAGGACGGTCACCGCTATGAATTGGTGAATGGGGAATTAGTGGATATGGGCAATTCAGGAATGGAACATGGCGAGTTGGGTGCTTTTTTGGCAGGCACGCTCTCCATCTTTGTGCGTCGGCATCGGCTAGGCGTGGTTTGTGATTCCAGTACTGCATTTACCCTAAAGAGCGGCAACAAGCGATCGCCGGATGCTGCATTTGTCGCTAGGGATCGTTTAAGGGGTTTAAAAAGTTTACCGAAAGGATATTTCCAGGGGTCGCCCGATCTTGCGGTTGAGATTTTGTCTCCCAGCAATACGATCGCAGAGATCCACGCCAAAATTGTGGAATATTTTGAAAACGATACGCGCCTGGTCTGGGTGATCCATCCCGATGAAAAGTATGTGTTGGTTTACCACTCCCCTGAACCCGATCGCTTTCTCCGTTCTGGGGATGGGCTGGATGGGGAAGCGATCGTGCCTGGATTTTCCATGGCGGTCTCAGAACTATTTGAGGAATGGGATTTTTAAGCCGTTGGCAGGGGTTGATGTGTAAGTAGTTGGACGGTATTGAATACACCCCCTGTAGTCCCCCTTACAAAGGAGGACGGCGACAGCCGGGGGTAATACCAGGTCATTTTTCATGACTAAGTACTTATTACCAGGGCGGTAGGCCCTATCAATTGGAGGGCTGATCTAGATGCAAATGCGAGCAACCCGCATGGATGGGGTGCAGTT
>JBJTUO010000149.1:0-12566 GCA_046080785.1 Leptolyngbyaceae cyanobacterium
GAGTTGCGCTAGTCGGATAGCTGCAAGGTGATGCCGCATCAAACCAAAAATTAATACTCTGCGGTGGGTCATCACGCGGAGTCTAAACAACGCATAGGGAGGCGATGGGGTTGCCCAGCCTGTGAACTGTGTAGCCGAAGGCTTGGAAGCCCGAGCTGTATTGCTTGCAATTAGCGTCGGGTAGGCAAGCTAGTAGGATATGTCACGACAAAGGCGACCAGATCATGAATGTAGGGGAAGTAGGCGTTCTAAATCCAGATCAGAGGCGACTTGAGCCAGTTTAGTTAGATTGAACACATCCGTCAGATGGGGAATCAGGCCCAAAACAGGCAGGCCCGTCAGAGATTGGATCAGGTCTGCCGGGGCCCAATCGGCAATTTCTTGATCGGTTCTCGCTTGAGGACAATTCAACACAATTCCCTTCAAATAAACCTTGGACTGACGGGCCAAGGCGGCATTGGCCACCGCTTGCCCAATTGCTCCTAACTGCACAGGCACGACTAACACAGCGGGCAGTCGCCAGTCCCAGGCAAGATCGGCGACTGTTGTTTCATGGGTTACAGGGGAGCCCAGGCCCCCTAGCCCTTCAACCAAGACAAAGTCTTTAGTTGTTCGCAATCTGGTAAAGGCCTGCCAGGCCTGTTCCATTTCAACCCGGCGACCTTCTTTTTCAGCTGCCAATGGCGGTGCCAGGGGGGCCTCAAAATGAAGCGGGTTAACCGCTTCCAGACCGAGGGCAAACAAACGGTGATACACCTCTCGATCGCCGATTCCAGTTTGAACCGGTTTCAGAATCCCCAGAGAGCGGGATTGACAATATCGATGCCAGTAGGCCGCCAGGGCACTGGTCAAAACTGTTTTGCCAGCATCGGTATCAGTAGCAGTAATCAGCAGTGCGTTAACAGGAGAAGTCATGTTGAGAGCAACCAGAAGAACGGTCAATGAACTTAACGCGGCATTGGCACTGGAATTTGACGCAGGCCAATATCCAATTGGAAATTGGTGTCTTGATCGGCAATTACATCAATTTGATACTCGCCATTGCGGGTTACTTCCGACTCCCATTGCAGCACACCACTTGCATTTTCTACAGGTCTGCCATTGGGGTAGCGGATGGTCAGGCGGAGTGAGCCATCCCGGGGAGAGATGGTAGCAGATAAAATATTGCCTTTGCTGCTACCTACCAGGTACCGCTTAATCACCTGGGGCCCCGCCCGCCCGGTCACAGTGGTCTGATCCGACTCCGGTGGGAAGGTAACCTGTATTGTTTCAACTTCGGGGGGCGGCTTAGTCGGGCTTGGTGTCGGCGTTGGCGTTGGGGGGGGAGCTGGGTTTTGCAGACTCACATTTAACTGGTAGCTGGCCCGATCGACCCCCTGAACTGGTCTCAACTGAATGGTGTAATCGCCGGTAAAGGGCAAATCACCCTGCCAGAAAGAAACCCGATTTGCATTATCGGTAAAGGGTTGGCGGTTAGGTGCCAAAATCGTCATCAGCACCCCATCCCCTCCCAAAGAAGCAGTTAACTGTTGCCCCTGAGAGCCAAACACCAGGTAGTTCATAATCTCGTTAGATTGTAAATTTCCCGATCGACTGACCTGCATACCGGGAGTAAGCTCAATCTTCTGACTGTAAACTACTGGCCCGGTTGGGGTTGGTGTCGGTGTGGCCGTCGGTGTAGGAGTAACCGGTGGGGTTGGTGTCACCGTCACAGTAGGGCTGGCGGGCGTGGGGGCTGGGTTGGGAGCGGGCGGGTGATTCAGAATCGCCCGGACGATCGCCCAGGAGCCAATCCCCGTCAGGGCCACCAGGGCTAACCCAATCAGGGCCACGGCCCAGGGTTCATCCCAAACGGTGACGCGGGTTGGTTCACTTTCTACGGCCTGGGGGCGAGGGGAGGGGGCCACGACATCTGGTCGTCGTCCTACCGCCAGAGTTTGAACTGCAGTGGTTTGCCCGACAGGAACTGGCATTGCCGTTGGGGGCGGGGTGGGCGGCGGCGGCGGCGCTGGAGTTGCTACCTGCGGGGAAGTCACCTGCAGGGCCTGCATCACTTCACTGGCAGATTGGAAACGATCGCCCGGTCGATAAGCAATCATGCGATTCAACACCTGGGCAAACAAGGGGCTAACCGTAGCCCAGCGCTGCCAGTGCCAGGTGAGGGTAGGGTTATCAAACAGTTCTTGAGGTTCCCGTCCGGTCAGCAGAACGATCGCCGTCACACCGAGAGAGTAAATATCACTACAGGGATAGGCCTGGCCCGACTGCATTTGCTCCACCGGGGCATACCCCGGTTTACCCACTGTCGTCGGTTGAGGGCTGAGGGCGGTCATAAATTGGAGTCGGGTAGCCAGTTCTTTTACCACGCCAAAATCGATTAAGACGGGCTTTTGATCTAATTCCCGCAGAATGATATTGTCGGGGGCAATGTCTCGATGAATCACCCCCTTACCGTGGATGTGAACCAAAACTGGCAGCAATTGCTGCAGGAGTAGTCTCACCTCCCCCTCTGAAAAGGTGTAGCCTTCCCGCTTGCGTTGATCTAGGATGCGGCGATAGGTAGGCCCTTCTACATAATCTTGCACCAGGAATAAGCGCTGCTCTTCCTCGAAGGTGGCTCGAAATTGGGGAATCTGGGGATGCTGAATCTGGTAGAGAATCTGAGCTTCCCGCTGAAACAATTCCTTTGATTTTTCCAGGGCATACTCTCCACCCTGGGCGGGAATTAATTCTTTTAAGGCACACAGTTCATTAAAGCGGCTCCGGTCTTGCGCTAGATAGGTGCGACCAAATCCACCCTGCCCCAATACCTGAAGGATTTGATAACGGCTTTGCAAGAGAGTCTGGAGGGGTAAAGGCGGTCGCATAGGTGGTTTCAGGATAATCCAGCGGTAAGCTGGTAATTTTTATTCCAGTAGCTTCTATTCTGGCAGTTTCTATTCTGCCAGATGGTGCAAGTTTCAGCGTGATTTCTATCCAAGGGCTGAAGTGTACCATTCTCTCCCGCTTTCCAGCGTCGCGAGTAGTAGAATTATGGAGATCAGGAGGCAGAAAAAAAGGAGTTAGGAATTGGCCAAGCTGCTAGATTCTGACTTCTGACTCCTGCCTTCTGACTCCTGTCTTTTATTGCTGGGATAATTTTCGCCTTACTGCCCTATTGGCGCAAAGCTTTCCCCAACCTGTTCAGCTACAATCGCTTTGTGGAGTTAATGCCTTGGTGCATGATGCTGTTGTGCTGCTTTTTGCACACCCGCAAAGGGGAGATGACAGGTATTTACTTCGTTGATTCAACCCCAATTGAAGTCTGTTTACCTGCTCGTACGTCCTCTCACAAGGTGTTTGAGGGCTTAGTGGGGTGGGGCAAAAACTCAGTGGGATGGCACTTTGGCTTTAAGCTCCACTTACTGGCAGGACTGCTGGCATATACCTACCAGAAAAAGAAACCAGCATTGGATCTGAACATGAAAGGCTTATCTGCTCTACCCCCTGCTATCTTTTAAATTTGTCGAACTGACGTTTAATCAAGGTGATTGCAGGCAGCAGCTGCCAAAAATCTCAGAGTCCAACTGTTGACTCACTCCTAGAAACCGCTCTTCGCGTATCTCCGCTAGATCTGGCCAGGTCTTATCTGGCTGTGCAAACATTGATGGATTTCTTAGCTTTCGCTGAGCTTGGGGCAAAGATTCAAACACCCATATGGCCTGAGCAGATCGACTCTGATAATGTCAGAGAAGTCCGGTCAGAACTAGAAAAGCGACTCTCTAGTTATGAAACGGCCATCAATAAAAGAGGTTACTCAGCGATCGCTGGCAATTATTAACCTGAGGCTACCTCACCTTGTGAAAATATTCAGTCTGCTTGGGCAGATGGTATCCGTAGGGGGATACTAAGTAATCCCACGATTTCTCAGGCAGTCGCTAAGGTTCAGATCCTCCATCGCCTTGAGCGAAAAGGCAAATCATCCACGGTTGAAATACCTGGCGTTGTTGTTGAGTCTGCGCTGACTTTCTATGACCCAACCAACGCTGATTTTGGGTTTGTTGGAGAAGTCTCGCCTGGAAAAATCACAATTCGACCTGATGTAGAGGCAATCCTGGCTGCATGGCCCAATTGGGTAAAAGCACCAGCCAGAACTGACCTATCCAACTGTATTATTACATTTGTCCTGCAGCAGAAGTAGCGATCAATCTCAGCGTCAATAGCTCCACTTGAGGCTGTCCCCTATGTCAATGCAGATCCCTGTGTTCAATCATTAAACGTTGGCTTGCCAAGTCCTAAATCTAGAATCTACGTGATACTACGGATATTTCAAATATTTAATGTTAATTTTAATGCAATTTTTCTGGTTTTCACCTCCTCCGTATTGATAATTGAACTAGAGAGTTGATAGTTTGAATCAAACTAACTCCTATTATGTTGAGCAAGGAATCCAGCTCGGTAAAGCAGACAATTACAAAGATGCGGAGGCCGCTTTCAGACAAGCTATTCAACTTAATCCTAGTGGCGCAGATTCACACAGCTATCTTGGAATAACTCTCTACATACAGGGCAAGTTAGAAGAGGCAATTTCATAGTACCGACAGGCTCTTCCATACCCTTACATATCCCTTTTGGGAGGTGACTTGATGTGTTTCAATCTAAACGTTGCAGACTTTTTACTACAGCGGTTATCAGTCTGGTGATGTTAACCGCTGCCTCCCCAACGATGACGGCTGCTGTTCCAAATTTTTCATTCCCAAAACAGTCAAATCAGATCATTCGAGCCATTTCTGTCTTGCCAGGAGCTGTCAAACTCGTGGAACAAATGATCCAACAAGGAGACATATCAATCAATATTGAAAGCACAGTCTACTGAAGAAACTGATCGACTGACAAAAAGTTTGATGGAGGTTAGCGTTGAGCGATGCAAGGGACTTGCGTGACAATAAAATTTCCATTGTGGGTTAGGACGATTGCCTAACACAATCTATGGAGGGTATACGCTTTAGTTGCAAGTCCTTAAGGGCTAGTTCTCTCCATTTCAGAGTAAGCCTGGTAGACTCCCTGGACGTTGTACCAATTGAGAAAAACCCGGGCCAGTTCTAAAGCGAGTTGGGGCTTACCCTGATCAATCAACCATTGTAACAGGGGGGCCATTGTCCGTTCATTGAGCCGACCGCCAAGAGACAGCAGGCCCCAAAGCAGACGGTGAAGCCAGGTCATCTGAATCATCATGCGCACATCCCAGGTGGGGTGCTTTTGATAAAACAACACCCCCATGCGTCCCCGTTGAATCTCCTTATCGATTAGATTTGGCATCTGGCTTAAAGCAAAGGGAGGATGCCAATGGTAGCCCACTGCCTCGGGGCATTTGATCAGTTTCAGCCCAAGCTGTTTTAACCGCACTCCCAATTCCAGATCCTCCCAGCCATAGAGCTTAAACTGGGTATCAAATAAGCCAGCTTTCTCTAACCAGATGCGGGCGATCGCCACATTCCCCGTTGCAAAATAAGCTGCCGAAAAGTCGGTAATTTTATAAGGCTCACTGGTGGGAGCTTCAAAGTTGCAGGTATTAATCACCCGCCCATAGGTAAAGATTGGGGGTGGAGCGTTACCCGTCTTGCCAAATTCCAGTTCCCCTTGCCGCAGTGCATTGGCATGGGCCTGTAAGAAGCCATCCAAAACAACCAAGTCACTATCTATAAAAATGATCGTATCACCCTTTGCTGCTTTAACGCCCTGATTACGGGCCTCCGCTGGGCCCTGGTGATCTTGCTGCAACAGCCGCACATGGGGAAAAATTAGTGCATCTGACTGCAACCAGTCAACGGTGCCATCCGTAGAGCCGTCATCAACGACCACGATTTCAAAGCCTGAAATCTGGGGAGCATCCCACCATTGCCGCTCCAGCGCTTGCAAACATTTCTCCAGGATGGGCCTGCGGTTATAAGTTGGAATAACGACACTAAAAAACACGGGGCTTCCTTAACTCGCACCTACTACCCTCTAAACTAACCATTCAGACTGATGCTTAGTCAAGTTAAACGCCCCCCAAGGCGCTCCATTTGGAGGGTCGTTTCATGAGCTGAGGTGGTTATGAAGCTGTTGTATTCGGCTGCTTCCGCATTTGCTCAAAATAGTCTTGCCAGAACTTGCGCTGGGCATCCAACAAGGTACGAGCACTTTGTTCTTGGGTTTCCAGGTAAGACTTGACCAATTCTTCCTGGAACGTGAGTGCTTTTTCAAAACCTTCCGAAAAGTTGACTTCACCTTTCATGTTGGGTAGAGCGGTCATCCAGGTGTCCATTACTTTCTTTTGCCAGGTTGTGACCTGCTGTTGCCATTCACTAAATTGTTTTTGATAGTCGTCAAACAGTGGGGTGTACATATATCCTCTAGCCGCTAATTGCCCTACAGTATTTGTAGGGAGGAGGCAGGGCGGGACTTACCACCTCCTTTGAGAATAAATACTCATCTACTCTTTAGTATATCGTTTGTTTTTCTGAGCGCTGCCGCCTACGTTACAGAAGTTCTCATGTAGTAACCAATTGTCAGAAATCTGAAGTAAATCTCAACTTGAAATACGCGCTTCTGGCAAAATTAACATTGCGTCACCGAAGGAATAAAAACGGTAATTTTGCTCAATGGCCACTTGATAGAGATCAAGCAATCGCTGCCTCCCAATCAAGGCGCTCACCAGCATCATCAGGCTTGATCGGGGTAGATGAAAGTTGGTAATCATGCCATCTACAACTTTCCAGTTGTAACCGGGATAAATAAATAGATTGGTTTTACCTTGCATTGGCAGGGGGTGGCCACTCTGGGCAGCCCCCTCCAGCGATCGCACAACCGTTGTACCCACAGCGATAACTCGACCATTCCGGGCTTTTGTCTGGTTAATTTGTTCTACTGTTGAGGCGGGTACATCAATCCACTCTGCATGCATGTGATGGGCTGTGATATCCTCTGCCTCCACGGGGCGAAAGGTGCCAACCCCAATATGGAGGGTGACAAATGTGTGGGAAATTCCAGCCTGTGCAAGTCTTTGTAAGAGCTCTGGTGTGAAATGCAGGCCAGCGGTGGGAGCTGCAACTGCCCCGGCCCGATTAGCATACACCGTCTGATATTGCTCTGGCATGGCTTCAGAGCCCGTAATGTAGGGGGGGAGGGGAACTTGTCCCAACTGTAGTAAGAGCTGCTCCAGATTTTCCCCATCGGGCACCTCAAATTCAATAATGCGGCCACTGGTTTCCGGGTCAGTCGCGATCACCGTGGCCTTTAAAGGTGGCAGTGTGGTGCCCTTTGCATTGGATTGACCCCCAAATAGAATTTGGGCCCCCGGCTTTAGTCGTCTTCCTGGTTTTACCAGGGCCAGCCATTGGCGGGCATAAAAGCTAGTGGGGTTGTCTAGTGGTACCTGAGGCTCCAACAACAACACTTCAACGGGTAAACCACTGGTTTTATAGCCATAAAGTCTGGCCGGAATCACTTTTGTATCGTTGAGAACCAGCAGGTCTCCAGGTTTGAGAATTTCTGGCAACTCTTGAAAAATCCCATGCCGATGGTGAGTTTGATCCTGGACAACTAGTAAACGGGCATGGTCTCTAGGAACAACCGGGTGTTGGGCAATTTGCCCGGGGGGGAGGTCGTAGTTGTAAGCAGAAAGGGTGCGATCGAGTTCCACGGGAGACAAAACAAACCGGGTTAAAACTGTCTAAACCCCACCTTATCACCCCCGACCCCAGGTTCGACGACTCCGGTTAAGTCGATGATGGGTTAGGGCTACGGCAATAGAATTAGGGAAAAACCCGCTATAAAATAGGGGAGTTTTCCCCTATTCCTTGCTGTAGAGGTAATTGACCATAGGAACATCAACCTTTGTCCTGGCTCGTTACTAACCCTATGGATTACCTTTACTACCTTGCCAATGCCAGTCTGACGCTGCGGGTCGTCGAATACTTGCATCGCTCACCCCTGCCAGTAGGCTTTATGACCGTCATTCATCAAATCGACGGATGGATTGTCCGCATTAAAATGAAGCAGTTGTTAAGCCCCCATCAACATGAAAATTTCCGGGCATTTATGTATGAACTGGGCATTCCCTATACCCTTGATGTCAGAATTCAAATGGCACTGTGGGATCTGGAGACAGGTCTTTCACCGGTTGAAGTGATGCAACGTTATCAGGTCGCGATCGTCTCTCACGGCACACCCGATCAAGAAGAAATTGAAGAATTTCGTCATCAGTTTGTCCAGGGGCTGGGTTACTGCCCTGAAACTTTGGCATAGAGGGTCTGAATCTGAGCCACCAGGTCAGGGTCAGATTCTAACACCCGTGAAATTGCCGTCATTCGCCGATTTTGATCATGGGTAATGGTCGTTTCTGAGTTACCCAGGCCCGGTGCATTCCATCCCTGCCGCTGCGGATCCCAGTAGGAGGATACCCGTGCCCATAACACAGCCTCTTCCCCCTTCAGGCCTCGCTCCTCTGCCTTGTCTAACCACTCGACATAACCGGGCTGCCCTAGAGCCGCTGCTGGCGCTTGGTTGGCTAAATCAATGCCATTGAGTTCTGCCTCTAGGCTTAACGGCACCCCTGTTGCTGCTGCCCGTTGCCGGATGGCCTCAGCCTGGGTTTTTAAGCGTCGCAGTTGATGGCGATCGGCTTCGTCTGGTGAAGTACAGGAATAGGACGCCTCCCCGCAGTGCTGAAAGGAAAAACTACCAATGTTCCACACCCTATTGCCGGGGTCTGTATGACCGTAGTAGGCGGAGGTCTTACGACCATCTGCTGTACGAGTGCCCTCTGCATGGCCCACAGCGCGAGCGACCAGTGAGTCAGACCCTCCCGCAAACAGTGAGGCCTGATCCAGGGGGGGAGGGTTTACGGCTGGGGTTGGGGCAGCAGGTGCAGGCGGGGCAACCGTAACAGGGGCCGCTGCAGGCTCGAAAGCTAAGGGGGGTTGGCTGGAGGAAGGCGCAATGGGTGGGCTGGCAGGGGCATCTGGCACAGATGGCGTTGGAGTCGCGATCGCTGTAGCCGTTGGTAAGTCAAAATTAACGGCAATGGCATCTGTGGCGTGAGCCGGTTTAGTTAGACCGATAAGGGCACCCAGACCGATCAGGAGAAGACTAAGGCGCAGCAGGATGAGTTTCATAGAGTCAGGATCTTTTCAAGCAGAGATTTAGCAGGTTCGACGATCGCCCAGGTGCCATTTGGTTGTTTTCGTAGGGTGGCAAATTCCAAGATCTCGCCATTGCCAATGATGTCTCCCTGATTGACCTGACCCAACTCAGGGTCAGATAGCCCACAGAGACGAAATAAATAGGCCGGCACCTGAGGGCTGGAAAAGAGCACGCAGCGGCGCTGATCTAGTTGGGTTTTGCCCGCAAAGGGCGCATAGACGTTGCCCCCATTTAAGGCAATGGAGATGTCTCCTAACCCACCCAGAACCTGCCGACCTGCGATCTCGTCTCCGGGTTGCAACTCCCATTGTTGGTACAACCGGATGTTGACAGTTTGAGCCACTTGGGGGGTGGGGTTACACCCAGCTAACAATACCCCCACCAACACAGCGGCCGATCCCAGAGGGCTGGTTGGCTGGAGCCGCGATCGCCTAGCGGAAACTAAAGGCATAGCCAGCATACTCATTGCCCTCATAGAGTAAAACTAACCAGGTTTGGGCATCAAACGCCAGGGGATAGGCTTCTCGTTGGGCGGTAACACCAGCCCGGGCCTGGACTGTCGGTAAGGTGCAGTAGGGTTGCTGTACAATTTGCCGCACCTGATCCTTGGCCGATCGCTCAGGCACAGTCAGGAGCCGAGTTAGCTGCTCCCTGGAGAGAGAGGCTTGGCGCTGCACCACTGTTTGACACTCATTTTTGATGGATGAGTGCTGCGCCATAAGGTTAGACATCAGATTTTGAGGCTCTGTTAGCAGGCCGAGAGCTGCTAATACAGTGCCGCCGGCCAGCATGTATTTAATGTTTGTGTGCCGTGATGGATGACGCTGCATACCTGTTTCCCCAACTCGTCAGGAAAAATCTGCCCCTGTTAGTCTGCACTTGACTACCCACAGGCAGTAGATAACTTGTATAATACAAGTATACTATAAATAGTATATAAATACTATGCCTGAGTTCTAAAAAGAGCCTGTAATTTAAAGGGAGTCAGAATATAAACAGGGGCTGGATGTGGGTATCAACTTAAATCGGGATGCACTGACAGGTAAAGAACGCTATGGAACCTCAAGTTAAACCTAAACCCACGTCGCTCTACGATGCAGACTATCAACTTTGGTTGGAGTATACCTATGGCAAATATCGCGTTTATTGGTGTGGGTAATGTGGGTGCGCTATTGTGTTTCTGGCGACCCCCTTTGCCGCGAATGAAACGGCTGGAAGCCTTTGGTGATGGAGTCAATGACCAACGAGTGCTTTATTGATCCAGCAGGGTCAAGGCCTTCACCACTTCTCGATAGGGTTGCAACAACCGCCATTCCCTGGCGTAGAGGTGAATTGGCTTTCCAGCAAGGTTTGACTCAGGAAATTTAACGGACTTGGGTACCGGGCTAAATACCGGAATGGCCTGCACTTTTTCTTTTAAGGCGAGCAAGGTATTTTGAGTCATCAGGGTTTGAGGTTCTGCCATGGTTGGTAACACCCCCACCATCCGCAGTTGGGGATTGAGCTTTTCGCGGACAATCTGAACATTTTTTAGCAATGCTTCTAAGCCCTTGAGTGCGAAAAACTGGCACTGCACAGGGATGAGTAAGCTATCTGCGGCAACCAGAGCGTTGGCCGTTAGCAAGCCTAAACTAGGGGGGCAGTCAATCAAGATGTAATCAAACTCCAGTTGGGCCTGCCTCAGTAACTCTCGCAAAATCAAGAAGCGGCCATTTTGGGACTGCAACTGCCGTTCGGCCTGAGCTAGGGTCACATCCGATGGCAGCAGACTCAAATTGTAGGGAGTCCGAATGACTGCGTCTTGCAGGGCCGCCTGCCCCATCAACACTTCGTAAGCCGTGAGCTGGCCCTTTGACAATTGAATACCCAGGCCAGTTGTTAGGTTAGCTTGAGGATCCAGATCAATGACCAGACAATTTGTGCGCTCTGCCAGTAAACCGCCAACAGCGATAGTAGACGTAGTTTTGGCTACGCCCCCCTTTTGATTTGCGATCGCAGTAATCACCATGATTACTACTTTATCTGGCTTTAGCTTTTCTCGCTGCCTGACTTCTTCCCGACATCGATGCAGGCATGGGATGGGCGGCGTTCTCCCACGAAAAGTATTCTATACTACGATGGCGGTGCAAAATCCGTACTTTCAGTGTCCAGCTTGGATAGGATTTACTTCCCTTGAATTCTGACTTTAGCCCCCTGGAATCGGTCAAAAATGTCTGTCTGAGTGATCAGGAGGTCACCTTTCAGGAGATCGAAACGGCTGTTTTAGGGCTCTGGGATGTGATCAACGGGTTGACCCGTATTCCCCCGCCTAAACACGACCGCTACCGGGTCACCATTTTTGGCTCTGCCCGGATACAGCGGCAAAGCTCACTTTATCTGGAAGTGCAACATCTGGCCAGCGAATTGACCCTAATGGGTTGCGATATTATTACAGGGGGTGGCCCCGGTTTAATGGAAGCAGCGAATGAGGGCAGTGCCCTAGCTGATCCGTTAGATCAAAGCCAGTCGATTGGAGTTCGAGTTGATCTGGAGACAGAACAAGTAACGAATGCCTTTGTGGAACGGGCCTACCAACACCGCACTTTCTTTTCGAGATTACATCACTTTGTTTTGCTTTCCGATGCGTTTGTGGTTGTCCCCGGTGGTATTGGCACGACCCTAGAAACTTTAATGATCTGGCAATTATTGCAGGTGCGGCAGTTGGGGCAAACCCCGCTGATTTTGGTGGGTAAAATGTGGTTTGATTTTGTTGAATGGGCCAGACTCTACATGGTAGAAGGAACTTTTAAGCTGGCAGATCCAGAAGACATGGTAATTCCCTACTGCGTCGCTGACATGGAAGCAGCGATCGCGCGACTTAAAGCTGCCCATCAGCGCTGGAAGTATCAGGAGTAGGCTACCACTGCAAGCAAAAGCCAAATGTCAACTTACGATTGGTTGCAATAGTCATGATCTTACCCCTCACCAATATTCTGGTAGGGCATGGCTGATTCCAGGGATGAAAAAGACGCTGGATGGTAAAGTTGATCACGAGTGGGGCGATCGGGCAGAAGCCCCCGTCAAATTTAACCATTTCAGCCCACAAGCTCTATGGCCCAAAGGGCGTGGGTGCCCTGATATCCGCAAGGGGTACCCCCTGGAGCCCCTGATCTTTGGCGGTGGGCATCAGGGAGGACTGAAATCGGGGACTCTGAATGTGCCAGGGAGATCTATCTACTGGTTCCGCTTGCTCATCAATGACTTTTGCAGCAGCAAGCTTTATCATCCCGACTTTGCCAGAATGGATAGCCCCAACAAAGCTGCCAAAACTGCCCCAACCACTGACCAGATAGGGTGGTAACTTTGTAAAGTACGGCCACCTGAGGTTCGTAGTTGTTCCACATCCAGCCAGGGTGTTAAAC
>JBJTUO010000150.1:0-7455 GCA_046080785.1 Leptolyngbyaceae cyanobacterium
TTGCCCAACCAACTCGGCAAAGCCACTCAACGCCCAACCTTACGTTGGGTGTTCCAATGCTTTATGGCAGTCCACTATGTGGTTCTCAACGGCATCCAGCTGGTGGTTAATCTCACCGACGATCGCCGTCATATTCTCCAATTCTTTGGTTCTGCCTGTCGGGGGTACTACTTGCTGTGTTGAAGGTCGTATTAATCCTTTTGTGCCAGTTGAAAGTGCGGAATATGGGTTTTACCCCTCTTGCGGCACTTTAGGGAGAGGAATTCACAATAGGGATAGAGCGTTTGAGTGACTCAATTATCCATAAAAGCTTGCAGCCAGTTTTTCCGACAGACTGCTAGAAATCAAAGTAAATGTAAGGCGCGCCTCCTTCAGGGGCCAGTAGCCAGACAGCAAATAGGCAAAGGGGCACCAATAATAGCTTTAAGGGCCAGTTAAGTCGCAGTTTCAGCCCTCGCTCAATCCAGTAAGCCGTCACCATTGCCAAAAATAGCAGCCCTAAGAGCAGAGAAATTTGGGCGGGTTGTAAGCCAAAGGTCTCCCCATAGACCTTGTAGGCAAACTGAGTATCGGCGGGATAGCCAAACAACCGTTGCATCACTAAACTAGAGTCTTGCAGATTGGGTAATCGGAAAAAGATCCAGGCCAGGAAGACCATTAATTGAGTGCAGGCCCAGGCTAGTACAATACCCGGTATGCTTTGCCAGAATTGTTGTAACGGTTCATGCTTCTGAGACAGGGTGTCTGTCAGTCGATGTACTACCAGCGCCAGACCATGCAACAGGCCCCAAACGATAAAGCCCCAGGCGGCACCGTGCCAGATGCCCGCGATCGCCATCACAATCATGAGATTCAAACAGGTGCGCCCCAATCCCTGGCGGGAACCCCCCAGAGGAAAATAAAGATAGTTGCGGAGCCAGTCACCCAGGGTCATGTGCCAGCGTCGCCAGAAATCGGAAATATTGGTACACAAGTAAGGAAAATTAAAATTTTGCGGTAGGTTAAACCCCAGCAGTAGGGCACTGCCCCGCGCCATGTCAACGTAGCCACTGAAATCTAGGTAGAGCTGGAAGCCGTAGGCGATCGTGGCCAGCCATAAATCACTGCTGCCCGCCCGCTGAATATTCTGAAAACTGAGGTCTACCAACACCCCCAGATTGTCAGCCAGTAAGCCCTTCTTAACTGCCCCACTGGCAATCAGCCACAGCCCCTCAACCACCCGTTCGGTGGAAGGAAACGCTTGATTTGGGTACTGGATGGCAAAGGGGTTGTAGCGAGTGATCGGCCCTGCAATCAGCTTGGGAAAGAACAGTTTGTAGGCTGAGAACTGTAAAAATTGTTGGGCCGGAGGAGCGCCGCGATAAACATCCACCAGATAGGCAATACATTCAAAACAAAAGAAGCTGATGCCCAGGGGGGCAATGAGTTGATCTGCCGTCCAGATGGCAGTGGTTTGCAGAGCTGTTAAACCTGTCAAGTCTCCTAGAATCGAGAGCAAAAAGGGAACGTACTTAAACCCCAGCAGCAACAAAACATTTAACCCAATGCCAAACCAAAGCAGCATCAAACGACGACGGCTCCAATCTTGCTGGGCAAACTCCCAGTCTTCTATGCGCCAGTTTGGCGGTAAAGTGAGCGTCTGCCCCAATTGATAGGTCATCCAGGCAGCGGCGACGAGTAGGGGAATATATTGCACCTGAAACGTGGCATAAAACATCAGACTGGTGGCCAACAAAACCCATAACTGGAGCCAGCGCTGTTGTAGTGACCAATAGAGGGCCAGCACGATGATCAGGAACAGGGCATAGGTGAGGGAGACAAAGGACATAGGACAGGGGATAGGGGATAGGGGATAGGGGGCAGGGGACAGGGAACAGGGCGACTGACAAAAGGGATGAGTTGAACTGAATTTTCAATCATCCAGCATCCTTTTATCCTTGGAATCAGCGAGATGGGGGAGCGATGTTAAAATCATCCCAGCCTGGAACTTTATCTCTGGCGATCGCGACTGTATTCTAGCAGTGCTGAGTTTTTGCAAATCATTCATTGCAGTAAATTAAGGAGCTATGACAATTTCAACACAACAATCACGCCTCAAAATTCACCCTCTGCGACGGCTGCCGTTGGCCCTGCTGCTGGGGGCTGGTATTATGGCCCCTGGTGCCCTACGAGCAGCGATCGCTTCAGGGGTTCCTGCTACTTCCCCATCTGCCAGTCGGCCATCTGCTTTTCTGATTGCCCAGCAAGATAACTTCTCCAGTTTCTTTCAAGATGGGCGGCTGAGCAGTGAAAACCAGCTACGGCGACCCGCCGACCCCACGATCCCGGTCAGCCCCAATTCTACTGCCTGGCAATTTATTACCTTTGAAGAAGGGAATGTTTCTTTCTGGATGCCCCCCGGTAGCTTGAAACAGGGGGCAACGGTGTTGACCACAAATGTGGGAACTCTGGACTTTCGCACCTTAAGCTCCAACAGCCCGACTGGCCTCTATGTGGCGGCCTATGCGGCTCAGCCGAGTACCTTGCAACTGCGCAATCCACTGCTGCTTTTGGACGCCATGCGAGAACGGGTTGCTCCTTCTAGTCAATTTACTTTAGAGTCAGAGCGAAATTTGACCCTAAATGGTAATCCGGGAAGAGAATTAATCTACACCAGTAAGACAGAACAAGTGGCGTTTCGGGCTTATTTGATCAATAAGCAGATCTATGCCTGGGGGGTGCGTTATCCCATTGGGGCAGGTAATGCGCGATCGGCGACAGCCTTTCTTAATTCCTTTTCCATGCTCAATCCCTGAGATAAATCCCATCCATTGTGTTTAGGCGACAGTGCCTCCCTTAGAATAAGGAGGCAACGCGATCGGCTTTAGGAGTGTTGTTGTGGAGACCCGTTATAACCCCACTGCCATTGAGGAAAAGTGGCAACAAATCTGGGCTGATCAGGGGCTTGACCTGACCTCAGATGATAGGAGCAAGCCCAAATTTTATGCCCTATCCATGTTTCCCTATCCCTCTGGCAATCTGCACATGGGGCACGTACGCAACTACACGATTACCGATGTGATTGCCCGGGTGCGGCGGATGCAGGGCTATCGCGTGTTACATCCAATGGGGTGGGACGCCTTTGGCCTCCCCGCCGAAAATGCTGCCATTGATCGGGGGGTGCATCCCGCCAAATGGACCCATGAAAACATCGACCAGATGCGGGCCCAATTGCAACGATTAGGGCTTTCCTATGATTGGAGTCGGGAAGTTGCCACCTGTTCACCAGACTACTACCGCTGGACGCAATGGATTTTTCTGCAATTTCTCAAGGCAGGGCTGGCTTACCAACAAGAAGCAGCGGTGAACTGGGATCCAATCGACCAGACCGTTTTGGCCAACGAGCAGGTAGACAGTGAGGGCCGCTCCTGGCGATCGGGGGCGATCGTCGAGCGCAAGCTGCTGAAGCAGTGGTTTTTAAAGATCACCGACTATGCTGAGCAATTGCTGACTGACCTGGATCATCTAAGGGGCTGGCCAGAACGGGTGAAGTTAATGCAGGCCAACTGGATTGGTAAATCCGTTGGAGCCTATCTGGAGTTTCCCATCGTAGGTCTGGATCAAAAAGTGGGCGTCTTTACCACCCGACCGGATACGGTCTACGGTGTGACCTACGTCGTGTTAGCGCCAGAGCATCCCTTAACCGCCAAGGTGACGACCGTCGATCTGCAAGCGGCGGTGCATCGGTTTGTGCAGGAAATGGCCAGCGAAAGTGAGCTAGATCGAACAGCAGAGGATCAGCCCAAGCGGGGCATCCCCACTGGGGGTAAGGTGATCAATCCCTTTACAGGGGAGGAGATCCCGATCTGGATTGCGGATTACGTGCTGTACGAGTACGGAACAGGGGCTGTGATGGGGGTGCCAGCCCACGATACCCGCGACTATCAATTTGCCAAACAAAATCAATTGCCGATTAAAACGGTGATTTTGCCAGAGGGCAAAGAGACAGACCTGGATCACGCCTACGTGGATGTAGGGGTGATGGTAAATTCTGGTGAATTTGATGGCATGACTTCTCCACAGGGGAAACAGGCCATTATCCAAAAGGCAGAACAAAAGGGCTGGGGTAAAGCCCGGGTGCAGTATCGTCTGCGGGACTGGTTAATTTCCCGGCAACGCTATTGGGGGGTTCCGATTCCAGTGATTCATTGCCCTGACTGCGGCACAGTTCCTGTCCCAGATGGGGATTTGCCAGTACTGCTGCCAGAAGATGTGCAATTCTCTGGGCGCGGCCCCTCTCCCCTGGCAAAACTCGACCCCTGGGTGAAGGTGCCCTGCCCTACCTGCGGCACTCCGGCACGGCGGGAGACCGATACGATGGATACTTTTATTGATTCCTCGTGGTATTACTTGCGTTACCCGGATGCCCAAGATCAGGAGCAAGCATTTGACCCAGCTAAGACCAATGACTGGATGCCCGTCGATCAGTATGTGGGTGGTATCGAACATGCGATTTTACATCTGCTCTACTCCCGTTTTTTTACCAAAGTGTTGCGCGATCGCGGCTTGCTTAACTTTGATGAGCCCTTCCACAAGCTCTTAACCCAGGGCATGGTGCAGGGTTTGACCTATAAAAATAAACGCACAGGCAAGTACGTGATCTCTTCTCTGGTCAGAGATCGGGCAAATCCCATCGATCCAGAGACAGGAGACCCGCTGGATCTGGTCTATGAAAAAATGTCCAAGTCTAAATACAACGGGGTAGCCCCAGCAGAAGTGGTGGATCAGTACGGTGCCGACACGGCCCGTATGTTCATCCTGTTTAAGGCACCACCGGAAAAGGACCTGGAATGGGACGAAGCGGATGTGGAAGGCCAGTTTCGCTTTTTGAATCGGGTGTGGCGACTGGTCAGTGAGTTTGTAGAGCGTCATCCTCAAGGGCTTTCGCCGTCTCAGGAGACCCTGACAAAAGATGAAAAAGACTTGCGTCGGGCCATTCACACTGCAATTAAGGAAGTCACCGCCGATATGGAGGATGATTACCAATTCAATACGGCAGTGTCAGAGTTAATGAAGCTGAGTAACGCCCTGGCCGACACGACCAGTAAAGATTCGCCGATCTATCAAGAGGGCGTCGAAACTCTGCTGAAACTGCTGTCGCCCTTTGCCCCCCACATGACAGAAGAGCTTTGGCATCGCCTGGGCCATAGTGATTCTGTGCATCAACAAGCCTGGTCTGTGGCAGACCCAGCAGCCCTGGTCGCAGACGAGATGACGATCGTGATTCAGATTTTGGGCAAAACCCGTGGCACGATCGAAATTCCGGCGACAGCCAGTAAAGCGGAGCAGGAGCAGTATGCGCGTAACTCAGAGATCGGCCAGAAATATCTGCAGGGTAAACAGGTTAAAAAGGTGATTGTCGTGCCAGGCAAACTGGTGAACTTTGTTGTCGCGTGACACCTATTCTTGCATAGCCGTGCAAAGTCATTTTCAACTCTAATTGGGTTGCTGCAACAATGCTCTGATGTGTTTTCGGAATAGTCGCACGGTCGATCGTTGACCGATTTCCTTGCTCCGCTCAATCAATCTAGGGATTTCAACAACAGGTAAACAAGGGAATGCCAGACTGCGATCGACCTGTACATACTGACCGCTCACAAGTTGATAGATTTCTAGCTGCTGTTTGCGATAGCGCCATAGTTCAGGTACACCGAGAGCCGCGTAGATAGAGTGTTTGTTGATTGAGGAATTGGTGTTGTCTGACTCGATCGCCAGATCGGGCGGCGGGTCATTTGGCAAATCAATCTCCTCTCGACTTCTAATCACCAACTCGTTCTGAATGTAGAAGCAGGTATCCGGTTCGATCGCACGGGTCAAATCCTCGCGTTCCAGTGTTAAAGCTCCTAACTCCCGAATTTCAATTTCTAACTCATCGGCTAGAACCTCCACAAAGTTAGAGAGCATGATTTTTGGCTCTTCATGAAAAATTCTTGACAGACCAGTAGCCTCAGACCCTAACTTTCCTGATTAGGAGATTGCCGCTGCTGAATGTCCACCCAAATTTCGTCAAGACTGACCGAATCTAGCCACTGATGACGCTCTTTCGTATAGTCACCACTACCTTCATCAAATTGTTTAAGAAATCTGATTGCATCGACATATCCTAACGCCTCAATCAGTGCTCTGAAAGCCTTACGATTTAATTCAATGGGTGTTGTCATCTTCCTCTCCCGCTTCAGAAACTTCCATGATCCAATTTACTGGGTTAGCCACAGGAATTCTCAACACACTTTGATAATTCGCTGCCTTGCGAATCAGGCGATCGTCTGTTGTCAAGAATACATCTGCACTCGCAGCCTCGGCACAGGCAATATGAAGCGCATCAAATGACTTGAAACTTAAGGCGACTAATTCAGTTGCTCTTGCAAGAACCGTTTCAGTCAGGCTAACCTGAGTCTTTGCGATCGCGAGAGAATCCAGAACTTGCTGCTTTTTAACCAGGTCGGGAGTACGACCAATTTCAGATTCTAGAGCGGCGCTTCTGATCAAGTTCCATTCTTGTGCCTGGCAGTAGGCAGCGATTGCAAGCACGGCTTCGGCTTCCAAACGAATTCGTGCTTGTGTCCAGTCATCAAAAGGGCGATTAAAGCAGCAAACATCCATGTAGATTGTGTATCGCTTTGCCATAACTTTACTAGACATACTCAATCGGGTCAAAACTAAGGCAAATCGATTGCCATGACGGCTCACAGAAAGTCCTGATTTCAGTTTTCACTGGAGGGTTATGTCTAACTGTTTCGATCGGTATTCTTGGGCGATCGCGGATCATCCTGTTCATTTAGCTCATCGATCTCAACAGGTTTTCTGATTTTCCCAGGTTGCTCTGGTGCATCAGCAATGTCTTCTAAATTGGCAGGTCTATCATTTTTAGGAGAGTCAGCGAGTTCTGTTTCAACGTCTGGTATAAACAGCTTTCTAACCTTTCCAGACTCTTCTGAATTGGATTGATTTACTTCACTCGCCATTGCCAATCTCCTTCAATAAAATGCTACAAAGTCTTTTCAGCCTCTATCTCGATCGCGCCCAACGCCTTTAAAGTCGCTCGTTGAGCCGTCGTTAATCCAATTGCCCCGGTGATATTCATCCCTTCATAGGGACGATCGACCCTGAGAATTTGCAAACAGTCTCCCGTTGCAATCTCCCAAACGCGAATCGTACCATCCTCACTACAACTTGCCAGCAGTTTACCACGATGACTAAAGGTCACAGTCCACACAATCTGGTGATGTCCCTGTAAGGTTTGCAAACAGGTTCCCGTTTGGGCATCCCACAGTTTCACCGTATGGTCTTCACTGCCACTGGCTAACACCATCCCATCTGGACTAAAGGCCACCGATCGCACCCGATGCCCATGCCCTTCTAAGGTCTGCACCCAGTTGCCTGTTTGCATCTGCCATAGCCTAATGGTGCGATCGC
>JBJTUO010000151.1:0-8317 GCA_046080785.1 Leptolyngbyaceae cyanobacterium
CTACTTAAAGACAAAATAAGTAATTGAAAACTACTTAAAGACAAAATAAGTAGTAATATGTTAAGGAATATTAACCGCCCGACTTTAGCTCAGTTGGTAGAGCGTTTGACTGTAGATGTCATAACTTCATGAAGAAAAGTAATCAAATTGTCGCCTGTTCGATTCAGGCAAGTCGGAAAAATAAATATTTTACATAATTTTTTTGTATAATATTTATTAATTAAAATAAAACCAACATATAAAAAATGCCGAAAAAATGATAATCAAAAAATCATTAGCCATCGTCAGTTGCACCTGATGGTTCCCTCCAAGGGTAATGTACGCCGTAAGTATGGCGGCACCATCACCCGACACGGCTACCGCAAGGGGGATCTGGTGCGGGCAGAAATGGGTGGCAAGGTGTATCTTGGTTGGGTGAGCGGCGACACCCAGAAGCAGATCAGCGTGTCTGACTGCAATTGGAAACGCTTAGGGCAATTGGCCATCAGCAAGATTTCTCTGATTGCCATCAGCACAAACTTGGTGGTCTTTCGACCACCGCTCCTACCCCTTCCCATGCCTAAAGGCAGGGGTTTATCGGAGGAATTTTGATGAGCTGATAAAAGTCAGCCTTTACTTTGCGGTGCAGATTATGGGCCACCTGACGCACAATTTTTGCCACCAACCGATCGCCAGTTTTGTGGATCAGGGATGCTGGCAAAGCCCGAATAAAGCCGGGTAAATTAACCTGAACAGTCAGGTCTAAGATCCATTCCACCTTGGTGAGTAGGGTATCGCCCCCGTCTGCTTCCGATTGGACTTCGCTTAAATGCATCACCGCCCGAAAATCGACCTCGTAACTCGACAATGCCTGCTCTGGAATGGCAATGGTTTGAATCTGATAAACCCCATCCACACCAGGAAGCAACTTAAGCCCAATTTTGGGTTCTACCTCATACCCAAGCGCCCCAAAGCGCCCGATCGTGATCGCGTATCCATCCAGACCCAGGGGAGTGGCAACCATGGGCTGGGCGCAGCGACAAAACCAGGCGGCATGGTCGTCAAAGTAAGCCGCTACGGTTGCCGCATCGGCTGCCAGGGTCAGGGTGTCGGTATAGCGACCAACAAAACAACTGGCTTCGGTTGTCTGTTGTCCAGCGTTGCTGATGAAAGGATAGGTCATAGAAGGATCTACCTGTTGTGCGGGCGGATGTCACCCATGCCTAAGTTCTTAAGATAACATTACAAATTAGTAACATACTTGAGCAAGGTTCTGTATTTTTGGATCCGCTTTGAGCTTAAAGGCGGATCGGCAAACCTCAGGAGTTAATCATTCCGGGGGGTTGATCGTCTAACCAGTGTCTACTGCAATTTACTGAAATGGTTATGAAAGCATTAGTTGTCGGTGCAACGGGAGAAACAGGGCGTCGGATCGTCCAGGAATTGGTGAAACGGGGGATTCCGACTCGGGCAATGGTGCGAGACCCCCAGGTGGCAGCAACAATTTTGCCACCGGAGATAGAAATGGTGCAGGGGGATGTGCTGCAACCAACTACCCTGGCTGCAGCTTTGGCTGACTGCACCGTGGTCTTGAGCGCCACAGGGGCCCGCCCTAGCTTTGATCCGACTGGGCCCTATCGGGTTGACTACGAAGGCACCAAAAATCTAGTCGATGCCGCCAAGGCGCAGGGGGTTCAACACTTTGTCATGGTTTCTTCCCTCTGTGTCTCCCAGTTCTTTCATCCGCTCAACCTGTTCTTCCTGATTTTGCTGTGGAAGCAGCAGGCAGAAGCATACTTGCAAAAAAGTGGCCTAACCTACACGATCGTCCGTCCCGGTGGTCTCTCCAATGAAGACAATGACGACGCTGTTGTCATGGCTGCTGCCGACACCCTATTTGAGGGGCGTATTGCCCGGACAAAGGTGGCCCAGACCTGTGTGGAATCCCTATTTTTACCGGCTTCCCACAATAAGATTGTTGAGATTGTGGCCCGACCAGACGCCCCCCATAAAAACTTTGAAGAACTATTTACCAGTGTCGCCTAGTCAGGGATCCAGTCTGTCGGCTCAAATATTCTGAGAACTGTATCTCTCATGTCGCGGCTGAGGGAGAAAAGATGGTAGGGTGAATGACGGATTGACGTTCACTAAAAAACGGTTATGCGGATAGTAGCCCTTGTTCCGGGTGGAATTAGCGAACAACTCCTGTTTTTACCGACGCTAGATGACCTAAAGCAGACCTATCCAGAGGCACAGATTGACGTTGTTGTCGAACCCGGTTCCCAGGCTGCTTACCGGGTATCCAAGTCCGTCAATGAATCTCTGCTTTTTTCCTATAAAGACCGCAAGAGTCTGGCCGACTGGAGTAATTTGTTGGGGATCCTGCGAGACCGGGAATATGAGGTTGCGATTTTTACAGGGCAAGCTTTATCGGTAACCTTTGTTCTCTGGCTGGCGGGTATTCCGACCCGGGTCGGGTATGCCGGTGGGGCTGGGCAGCGGTTTTTGACCCGTGCCATTGGGCACAACAAAAATCAGTACAAAGCCCACACCTATCACGACCTCCTAACCGGCTTGGGGGTATCATCTCCCTGCCCTGAGTTTTCAGTCAGTATCCCCACTAGCGACTTAGATTGGGCCGATGCCGAGCGCAAGCGCCTGGGAATACAAACCAGTGGTTATGTTTTGATTTATGGGACGGCTGTTGGGGAAACGTCAGCCAACAACCCCCAGGATTACCCGATCTCAAGCTGGAAAGGGATTCTTCAGGATTTTCAGCACCGGCAGCCAGACCTGCCCCTCGTCCTATTGCAGGGGGCCGAGAACGGCGAGTGGGTAGGGGCACTGATGCAGGCCTTTCCATCCCTTAAAGTGACAGCACCGGAGGATGTGGGTAAATTGATCGCCATGATTGCTGGTGCCAGCCTGATGCTCAGCACCGATGCAGACCCCCTCCAAATGGCCGTTGCAGCAAAAACCTACGCCCTTGGTTTGTTTGGCTCCACCATTCCAGAACAGCGCCTGCCGGCCAGCGATCGCTTTATTGCGGTTAAGTCCCTCACGGGGCAACTGGCAGATATTTCTCCCCAAATGGTGTCAGAAAAAATTTGGGGAGGCTGATGCCATGGCATCTGGTGATTACACTGGGGCACCCCCTCAGTTTGGCGTTGTGCTGGTGACAACAGGCTCCCGCTCAGAAGCAGAAGCGATCGCTCGACTCCTAGTCAATGAGCGCCTGGCCGCCTGTGTCAATCTGTTCCCGATTCATTCGGTCTATAGCTGGCAGGGGGCTGTGCAGCAAGAAGATGAATGGCAACTGGTCATTAAAACTGACCTGGTTCACTTTTCTACTCTGGCAGCTAAAGTGCAACAGGTGCATTCTTACGAGGTGCCTGAGGTGATCGCCTTGCCAATTGGGGCTGGCGCACCAGCCTACCTGACCTGGCTGGCGCAACAGGTGGGGGAGTTGATTTGATGCAGAGGGATTTAAGAACGAATGGTATACTGCCGTCAAGCTGGCGGGTTTTCTGGGATCTAAATCGACGGGCAATGGGGGTTTTATCTAATTCGCTGCTGTTACCGACTCGGGCGATCGCCCGCTGGTACAGGGTTGGCCTGCTCTCTGGTCTGGCCGCCTCTACCGGGCTGGTCAGTGCTGTGCTGGCAGCAAATCCTGCCCAACTGCAACAGTTACTCAATCAAGGGACTTGTTCTGGGTGTGATCTGTCTCAGGCGTCCCTTTACAACTACCAGTTGACTGGCGCGATTCTAAATGGGGCTAATCTGAGCGGCGCTGCCTTACAGGGCTCTAGCTTAAGTCAGGCCGATCTGAGCGGGGCTAATCTATCGGGGGCCAATCTTGCCTTAGTCAACTTACAGGGTGCCAATTTAACGGGGGCAGACCTGTCAAAAGCAAATCTCTATGGGGCCAACTTGAGCAGTGCAATTTTGACGGGGGCCAATCTGCAAGCCGCTTCCTTAGAGGGCGCAGTTTTGCGGGGAGCTGATTTGGAGGGGGCAAATTTACAGCAAGCCAATTTACTGCGGGCAAAAATGGGGGGAGCTAATTTGAAGCAGGCCAACTTGGCTGGGGCGCGGATGCCCGATGGCTCCACCTATAAGGTCAATGGTTCTACACAAAAATGATGAAATATGGCGGCATCATTCCTGCAACGGTTTCGCTTTTCTGAGCAGGCCAGCCTTTCTTACCAACTGGCGCGCATGGGTCTGGTCGCAACTATTTTTTTCCTGATCCTGGCCCTGACTGCGCCCTTACTCCAAGCGATCGGCTGGCTGCAAGACCCAACGACTTTTTTACACAATCCCCCCCACAGCCCCCCTTCTGCCCAGCACTGGTTTGGCACAACTCGTCTGGGCTACGACGTTTTTTCCCGTACTGTATTTGGGGCCGGGGCCGCCTGGCAGGTGGTGATTTTGGCAACCCTGTTGAGTCTGGTAATTGGTATCCCCCTGGGGCTGGTAAGTGGCTACCTGGGAGGTAATTTAGACCGGGTACTGCTGTTTTTCATGGATGCCCTCTACACGCTGCCAGGGCTGCTCCTGTCGATTACCCTGGCCTTTGTCGTGGGTCGGGGTATCTTAAATGCGGCGATCGCCATCAGTCTGGCCTATATTCCCCAATACTATCGGGTGATCAGGAACCAGACGATTAGCGTTAAGACAGAACCCTACATCGAAGCGGCTCAGGCATTGGGAGCCTCTACCTGGCGCATTCTCACCCGTTATTTGTTGTTCAACGTGGTGCAGAGTATTCCAGTTTTATTTACCCTGAATGCCGCAGACGCCATTTTGATTTTGGGGGGGCTGGGCTTTTTGGGGTTGGGTTTACCAGAAGAGACCCCCGAATGGGGCAATGACCTACGGCAGGCACTGGATGGTTTATCGACTGGCGGCATCTGGTGGACAACCCTGTTTCCTGGTTTGGCGATGACCTTGATGGTAACGGGCCTCTCCCTGCTGGGTGAAGGGTTGGATGAAATTGTGAATGACAACAAGCGGCGGTAATCTAGGGTTGTGATTCTGGCAGGATTTACTGAATCGCCTCCATCAGCATCAGTCTAGAGTGCTTGAATAGTTTCGGCTATACCTGCGGGTGAACTTTTCCCGCCTTAAGTTACAAGCCCGAAAATGTTCTGCTGCAGTCGCACTTATCTGTCTACTCTGAGGAAACAACAAATTCCAATTCTCGATGTTTTGGTGAATTTGTTTATGGGTAATCTGGTGTCCCCTGCATTCACAACTGAGTAGTTACGCCCGAATTTTAATTCAGGGCGGCTGATGAGCCCTCTAAACCCGACTCAAAGGGCAATTCCCCGATGAGTCCGACAGGCTCTTAGGGTGACAGTTTGGGTATTCGGATAGACTCTAAGCCGTCAAGTTATTTAGGTTGTTGTTAAACGGCTATTTGTTGGGGGGCTTGCTTTATTTGTTAGAAATGTCTGGTGATTTGTTACTGCCATTCAGACGTTTGTTACCCACGATCGGGCAATTGTTACTCCCGTCCAGGCATTTCTAACTTTTATCCGGATGTTTGTTACTCTCGTCGGGATGTTTGTAAGGAAGATCCGATCGTTTGCAAGAGCTATCCGGACGTTTGTTACCCACGATCGGGCAATTGTTACTGCCATCGGGATGTTTGTAAGAAAGATCCGATCGTTTGTGACTCGCGTCCGATCGCTTGCAAGAAATATCTGAATCTTTGTTACGCCCGATCGGCCATCTCTTGCTTTTACTCGAAGGTGAGGTACTTTGATAGGTTTGCAGGTGTAACAAAATACTGAGAAGTTAATCAAGTTTAGTCGGGAGTATGGCTATTATTGACCTGCATAGCCGTGCTTCGACTCCGCTCAGCACTCGACCCATCGTAGGTTGAGCGCAGCCGAAACCCTATCTAACTGCAATGTCTTTGATTGCCAAGTTAATAGGAGATAGCTTCAATATTATCCTCTCAATATAGTTCTTTCCTGATTTGAACCGGCAACGTTTTTGCAGGGTAGGTTGCTTAAAATGTATCTAAGTTCGGAATTCAGGTTATGTCACGCCATCTTGAACGACTTTTACAGATAGATGCGCTCCTTCGCTCAAGGCTGAGACATACAGCTATTAGTTTAGCCAAAGAGTTAGAGGTCAGTGAACGAACCATTCGTAACGATTTGGCTTTCCTGCGCGATCGCTATGATGCTCCACTGCGATTTACCCGGCAACAGGGTTACCACTATACCGACACTGAGTGGAGGTTGCCAACTATTGCTTTAACCAGGGGGGAGCTATTTGCTTTGACAGTAGGTGCCCGAATGTTGGAAGCCTACGCTGGATCTGCCTATACAACGGATTTACATTCAGCCATTACACGGTTGAGTGAACGATTGCCGGAGCAAACCTGGGTGAATCTGCAACAGTTGGCAGAAGAGCGCATTTTATTTCGACGAGGAGCGGAAATTGATTTAGACCCAGATATCTGGCATCGGCTAGAAGAGGCTTGTCAGAAATACAAGACGGTGCAGATGACGTATTACACTGCTAGCCGTAATGCGACCAGTGAGCGCCAGTTTGATCCCTACGTGTTGCACATCTACCGGGGAACAAACCCCTACGCGATCGGGTACTGCCATCAGCGTCAAGAGATTCGTTGGTTCAGGATCGATCGCATTCAGCAGCTTCAAGTTTTAGAATCTACTTTTGTTCCAGACCCAACCTTTGATGCCAAGGATCACTTGGAGATGATTTTTCAGCATGAGGCGGGAGGTGTGCCTGTGCCTGTAGCCATTTGGTTTACTGCCCAAACGGCTCCTTATATTCGAGAGCGACGCTGGCACCCCACTCAAGAGATTGAGGAGCATTCAGATGGGTCGCTAACTTTACATATGGTAGTGCGGGGGCTGAATGACCTGAAGCGGTGGGTGTTGGGCTATGGGAAAGGGGCGATCGTGCGGGATCCACCAGAGTTGATCAAACTTGTTCAAGATGAAATAGTACAAATGGGCTGCAACTACTCGAAGAGTTTAGAACTGGAGACAAAAAATGATCACTGAACAAGAGCAATCAATAATAAATTTTCTTGAGATTCAATTTTCTCTACGTGGTAGAACCCTACCGTCAGATCATGGCTATGCACTTTATTCTGCGATAAAAAATTTGCTTCAAGCAGTTGAATCTGGATCAATACCTAAAGATTTACCAGCAGATGTTCGGTTATGCAGCATATCAGGTGTTCCAGATCGGGCTGGCATGATTTATCTAAGCCGCAGTTCCCGGTTTAGGTTGCGTTGTCTTTCCGAACAAGTCCAAACCTGGTATCGACTTTTGCAAAATCAAGTCCTTGATATCCGAAGTCATCTAATTCGATTAGTCCAACCCAGAATTACGTTGCCAGAACCTAGTACTATCTTAGCCTCAAGGCTGGTGACATTTAAGTTAGAAGCTATCGATCATGTTGATGTACCGCGATATTTCCTGGAATCATGCCAAAAGGGATTAGAACGATTGGAGATTAAGGGAAAAGCGTTTATTCCTAGTGATAGTGATGGAGACTTGGCAAGACGGACTTTACAGATAAAAGATAAAAAAATTCTTGGTTATAGTGTGATAGTCGAAGGGCTGAGTCACGATGATTCACTCAAGCTGCAATGGCATGGATTAGGGGGACGACAACATTTTGGATGTGGCTGGTTCTATCCTGCCCAGGAGGAAGTAAATGCCAGCTAAGAATCAATCTCTACGACCTAAATTGTTATTAGCAAAATCAAAAGAAACTCCATGGAAAGGTTCTTATACTTTAACTGGTCATACATCGGCTGTTGTAGAGGCAGTGACTACGCTGCTGGATGAATTAGGCAATGGATTAATCAAGCAGTTTGGGCTATCTCAGGATGTTGAAACCTTGCATGCAACGGTTCGACTTGCGGCTTTTTTACATGATTTGGGTAAAGCAAATGACCATTTTCAAGCTGTAGTCCGTAAGCTCAAGAATCCTATGGAGCATCCACAATTGATACGTCATGAGGCGTTGTCAATCTTGCTGGCCTGGGAATTAAGAGATTGGTTATCGACAGGAAAGGGGGATTTGATGGTGGCGATCGCTGCTGCGGGTGGCCATCATCTCAAACTGGGGGGTGAACCTGGGAAGCAAACCGATGAAGTCGGAGAAATCCGGGAATCGGGAGTGGATGAATGGACAAGGGGAGACCGCCTGCTGCTCTACACGAACCATCGACACTTTATGGGTTTGCTGCGGTATGGCCAGAAAGTTTGTGGACTTGATTCAAATCTTCCCCAAGGTTTACCGACCATGTGGACAATTGCCGACATTAAACAGCGT
>JBJTUO010000152.1:0-27954 GCA_046080785.1 Leptolyngbyaceae cyanobacterium
CTCCCTCACCCCCGGCCCCTCTCCCAGGGGGGGAGAGGGGAGAAAGAAGATCTTGTCCCCCTTCTCCCTCCTTGGGGGAAGGGGTTAGGGGATGGGGGCTAAACCCTTGCTGCACAAGAGCCAACGCTTCATCTAACCTGGTTTCCACTAACTTGCTTGGCACCCGAACGAACCGCATCCCCAATGACTCCAGCAATTCCTGTCGTTGCTGATCGGCTTCCTGCTGCGACTGATGAATGCCCCCATCTACTTCCACAATCAGTCGTTCTGACCCACAAAAAAAGTCAACAACAAACGCCCCAATGGGCTGTTGGCGTCTAAACCTTCGTCCTTCTAATTGGCGCTTTCGCAGGGCTTGCCAGAGAATGTTTTCACTCGCCGTCGGTTCTTTACGAAACTGACGGGCAACTTCAGTCATTTTCTTCTTAACGGCAGGGGAAATCTCCCAGTATTCTCCCTCACCCCCGGCCCCTCTCCCAGGGGGGGAGAGGGGAGAAAGAAGATCTTGTTCCCCTTCTCCCAGCTTGGGGGAAGGGGTTAGGGGATGGGGTCTATCCTGACCAAACAAACCTCCGTTGGCATAGGGGAAGGGATTGGCCCAATTGCGAATACCAGCCGCCTGCCGCTCCGTTAGCGGCAGACCCATGGCCCTAAAAATTTCCTACAACACCTCATGGGTATTGGCCCCATCCCCGGCGCTCATCTGCATCACCGTCTGAGTAAACAAGCCCTCACCCTGGAAAATGTTCGTATCCTCAGCAAAAAAGCAGAAGATCAACCGGGCCATAAAGTGGTTCATTTCTTCCCGGCGATCGTCCGTATCCCAATCGGGGTTGTCTTTGAGCAACTCTACATACAGCCGATTCAGCCTTCCTGTCGCCTTAATATCAAAGGCATTTTCTCGAATCTGCTTAACCGTCGTAATGCCCGCCAGCGGCAAGAAAAAGCCAAAATGGTCATGAAAGTCGGGGTAGGCACAGGCGATCGTCTCCCCATCCGCCAGATTTTCTGCCTGGAAATCCTCCCCATCCGTCGCCAGGATGAATTTAGCCCTATACCTGGTCGTGGCCGAACTCTCCCGCAGCGCCGCCAGAGTGTTTGTCACCTGCCCTACTGGGCACACCTTTAGGTGAATATTATTCCGCTGGAGCACCCCACCCGGCAGATCCGACTGATTCGAGCTACCGCTTTTGAGCTTCTTAATCGTTGTCGCCTTATTGCCAAAGGCTTCGAAAAAGGCAAACGGAAACTCCTCCGGGTCAAAGGGCAAACCCGCAAGTTGGGAAACCGCTTCTTCAATTTCGACGGCATTCATAGGCTGACTCGCGATAGCGAAGCGCTGATCGCTCAGGGGCAGTAGCTCAGGGGCTTAAGGTTCGCCTCCAACACAACTTTGAAATCTTACCCTGATTTTTCGATAATGGAGGTGGCGATGGTCATCAATAGGGCTTTGCCCATCGCAGTGCTTTGGGGTGGAGGGCAATACGCGCAGTGTCCCCTGGGAGAATCACAATGCAGGAATCTTAAATCTTGAATGAGGCTTTCAAAATGCTGCCCCAACCCAAGACTAAAGCGAAATAACAAGGATTTAGGCAAATTACTAAGTTCTGTCTCCTGAATTCTGTCTCCTGTCTCCTGAATTCTGTCTCCTGTCTCCTGAATTCTGTCTCCTGTCTCCTGTCTCCTGTCTCCTGTCTCCTGTCTCCTGAATTCTGTCTCCTGTCTCCTGTCTCCTGTCTCCTGTCTCCTGAATTCTGAATTCTGAATTCTATTAAAGTAGGGCCATAATCCACAAGCAAGGATGCTGCAAGTCTTCATTGCGTTACGTCAAGATTTCATAACCTCCTGCCAAAGCCATGCTGATCAGGCGAGTCAGTGTAATAGGATCAAGAATTGGTTTTGAGAGTGCCGCCACCTGAGCCAGGTTTCTACCCTTGAGAGCATGTTGCTATGACTACTGAAATTCGGTTTTTAATGTGTCCGCCTGACCACTATGACGTGGATTATGTGATTAACCCGTGGATGGAGGGCAATATCCACAAATCGTCTCGAGAGCGGGCTGTTCAACAGTGGGAGGGTCTTTATCACATCATTAAAGATCATTCCCATGCGGTGGTTGATCTGGTAAAACCGGAGGTCGGCTGGCCAGATATGGTGTTTACCGCCAACGCTGGCTTGGTCTTAGATAAAACCGTCGTACTCAGTCGGTTTTATCACAAAGAGCGCCAGGGAGAAGAGCCCTACTTTAAGCAATGGTTTGAGTCCCAGGGCTATGCCGTCTACGAGTTGCCCAAGGAACTGCCCTTTGAGGGGGCAGGCGATGCCTTACTTGATCGGGAAGGGCGCTGGCTCTGGGCCGGTTATGGTTTTCGCTCAGAGTTAGACTCCCATCCCCTGATTGCCAAATGGTTGGATATTGAAGTGCTATCCCTACGGTTGATGGATGAGCGCTTTTATCACCTAGATACCTGCTTCTGCCCCCTAACAGATGGCTATCTGCTTTACTACCCCGGTGCCTTTGATGCCTACTCCAATCGCTTGATTGAGTTACGGGTACCAGAAGACAGGCGGGTTCCGATCGATGAGGATGATGCGGTCAACTTTGCTTGTAACGCTGTAAACATCCACAAAACGGTGATTCTGAATCAGGTCAGTGATGCGTTACGGAAACAGTTAGAAGATAAGGGCTTTGAAGTGATCGAGACCCCCCTGACCGAATTTCTCAAGGCGGGTGGGGCGGCCAAATGTTTGACCCTGCGAGTGACTGAACCGATCATCCCTGATCATCGGGCCGCGGCGACGGTAGAAAGTCGGATTGTGCAGTTGCAGGGCCACTTGCTAGATGCCGGTTTAATTAATCAGGCCCTCGATCTCATCGTGGATGGTGGTGGCAGCTTCCAGGTGCTTAACTTTAGTCTGGGTGAGCAACGACAAAGCACCTCCCTGGCAGAAGTGAAGGTGACAGCCCCTTCCCATGAAGTGATGGAAACCATCATGGCGCAACTGATCGACCTGGGTGCCGTGCCCCGTCCCCAGGAAATCTGTGACATCAATCAGGACGTCGTGGCCCTGCCCGGCGTTGCCCCAGATGACTTTTATGTAACGACCATTTACCCAACTGAGGTGCGGGTCAATTGTGAATGGGTCAGGGTGCAACATCAGCGGATGGATGGGGCGATCGTCGTGAAACAAACGCCGGAAGGCCCGATCGCCTACTGTAAGCTGTTGCGTGACTTACAGGTGGGCGACAGGGTCATCGTTGGCATTGAAGGGATCCGCACGATTCGCAAGACTGAATCTCGGGAGCAACGCAATACCCAGGAATTTAGTTTTATGGGTGCCGGAGTCTCTAGTGAGCGCCGGGTTGAGTTGGTGGTCGAGCAGATCGCCTGGGAAATCCGGCATATCCGGGATCAGGGGGGTAAGGTTGCCGTTGTGGCAGGTCCAGTGGTAATCCACACGGGAGGCGGTGAGCACCTGGCAAAACTGATTCGGGAAGGCTACGTGCAAGCCCTTTTGGGGGGCAACGCGATCGCCGTGCATGACATCGAGCAGGCGGTGATGGGCACCTCTCTCGGGGTTGACATGAAGCGGGGGGTGCCTGTAAACGGTGGACACCGCCATCACCTGAAGGTGATCAATACGGTTCGTCGCTGTGGCAGCATCGCCAAAGCCGTGGATCAGGGGGTACTGACCAGCGGTATTTTCTATGAATGTGTGCGCCATCAGGTGCCGTTCGCCCTAGCGGGTTCCATTCGCGATGATGGGCCCCTGCCTGATACCCAGATGGATCTGATCAAAGCCCAGGAAGACTACGCCCGCCTACTCCAGGGCACTGACTTGATTTTGATGCTGTCCTCCATGTTGCACTCGATCGGCGTGGGGAATATGACCCCGGCAGGAATCAAGATGGTCTGTGTAGACATCAACCCGGCAGTGGTGACCAAACTCAGCGATCGGGGTTCTGTAGAATCCGTTGGGGTTGTCACAGATGTCGGCCTATTCCTGAGCCTGTTAGTGCAACAACTCGATCGGCTAACCAGTGTGTATCAGGTGAAACAATCCGCTTGATCATGACATGACAGTCTATGCGTTAACGCACCGCCTTGTTAAGGGTAAGGTAGTCTGGGGGTGGATTCAATAGCGTCCAACTACGAACCTATTATTTAGACCTATGTGGCAAGGTTGGTTTCAAATTGCACTGACGCTGCTGTTGATTGTGGCGATTACGCCGGTGTTTGGCAAATACCTGGCGCGGGTATTTCTGGCAGAAAAGACCCTACTGGATCCGGTCATGCATCCCCTGGAGCGATGGCTCTATGCTCTGATGGGTGTACGGTTCCAGGAAGCTATGACTGGTTGGCAATACGCCCGTGCCATTCTCTATTGCAACGGGGCGATGGGCCTCTTGATCTTTGCCATCATCGCCCTGCAACCCTATTTGCCATTGAACCCCACCAGGGTTGGGGCCCCAACCTGGGACACGATCCTGCACATTACAATTTCCTTTATTACGAATACAAATCAGCAACACTACGCTGGTGAAACCGCTCTCAGCTATGCCAGTCAGATGGGAGGGGTATGCTATGCCATGTTTACCTCAGCCGCCACTGGAATTGCTGTTGCCATTGCCTTTATTCGCGGCTTAACGGGCAGGCCATTGGGTAATTTTTATGGGGATCTGGTACGGTCGATTACCCGGGTGTTGTTACCCCTGAGTTTGGTTGGGGCGATCGCCCTGATGCTGGCGGGTGTCCCCGAAACCCTGGCCGGCCCTGTGGTCTTTCCTACTCTAGAAAATCCGGCCATGAGTCAGGCGATCGCTCGCGGCCCCGTCGCTCACTTTGAGGTCATCAAAGAATTGGGAGAAAACGGCGGCGGTTTCTTTGCGGTCAACTCGGCCCATCCCTTTGAAAATCCGAACGGCTTTACCAATCTGGTTCAATTAGTCGCGATTCTGTCTATCCCTTCCTCGTTGATCTACACCTATGGCGTGTTTGCCAATAACCTCAGGCAAGCCTGGTTGATTTATTTAATTCCCCTGGGCATTTTGATTGGCTTTACCATCCTGACAGCGATCGGGGAATACAACGGCAACCCAGGGGTGAATGCCTTATTGGGTGCTCCGGCTTCCAACCTGGAAGGCAAAGAAGTCCGCTTTGGTTGGGCCCAATCTGCCCTCTATGCGGTGATTACCACTGCCACGATGTGTGGTGCGGTCAATAGCATGCATGATTCCTTCATGCCAGCCGGTGGCTTCTCAACCCTGGCGAATCTGTTTTTGCAAATCGTCTTTGGTGGGCAGGGAACGGGCACGGCCTATTTATTCGCCTACCTGATTCTGGCGGTGTTTGTAACCGGCCTGATGGTAGGGCGTACCCCCGAATTTCTGGGCCGCAAGATTGAAAAAGGCGAAGTCGTGCTGGCCAGTTTTCTGATTTTGCTGGTGCACCCGATCGCTATCTTAATTCCCGCTGCGATCGCCATGACCGTTCCTGATTTCCAGGGCATCAGTAATCCCGGCTTCCATGGTTTGTCTCAGGTGGTCTATGAGTATGCCTCGGCGGCAGCTAATAATGGTTCTGGCTTTGAAGGATTGCGGGATTCCCAACCCTCCCCCTTTGCCATCGCAGCGGGAGCCAAGCCAACCGTTACGGCCCTGTGGTGGAACCTGAGTACCAGTTTGAGTCTCCTGGCGGGACGCTATGTGCCGATTGTGGCCCTGCTGTTGCTGGCCGACAGTATATCTCGCAAACAGGCCGTGCCTATGACTGCTGGCACCCTGCGAACGGATACTCCGCTGTTTACTGGCGTGACGACTGGCGTGATTCTGATTATGGGGGCGCTCACCTTTTTCCCCATGCTGGCCCTAGGCCCGATTGCTGAAGCCTTCCAGATAGCCAGGGGGATAGGGTAAGCCAGCCCCCTAGATTGGGTCTTGCTTTGGGTCAAGCCAACCATTTTGCCATCTTGCAATTTTTATGCGAATAAAGAACGGTTCCTTATCCCCTAGACCCCGACGCACTCCAGGGGGGCCTCGTGAATTACGCCGACACACCCCGAAAGTCAATCGGCGGGGCATCTATCAACGGGCAATTCAAGCGTCCTTTGTCAAACTGGATCCCCGAATTGCGGTACGCAATCCCGTGATGTTTGTGGTCTGGTTGGGCACGATCGTCACCTTTCTGCTCACCCTGGATCCCAATCTATTTGGCACGATTCCAGGCGACTTCAACCAGCAACGGATGTTGAATGGCCTGATTAGCTTGATTTTGTTCTTTACGGTGTTATTTGCCAACTTTGCCGAAGCGGTAGCAGAAGGAAGGGGGAAGGCCCAGGCGGATGCCCTGCGGTCTACTCGCCAGGATGCCCTTGCCCGCAAACTGTTACCGGATGGGACGTTCCAGCCAGTCAGTTCAACCCACTTGCGTCAGGGTGACCAGGTCAAGGTGGTGGCCGGCGATATAATCCCCGCCGATGGCGAGGTGATCGAAGGAGTGGCGTCAGTCGATGAGTCGGCGATTACCGGCGAGTCAGCCCCTGTGTTGAAGCAGCCGGGCACGGATATCATGAGCTCGGTGACTGGCGGCACCCGAATTCTTTCCGATCAGCTAATACTAAGGATTACCCAGGATCCCGGCCAGGGCTTCATCGATCGCATGATTGCCCTGGTGGAGGGTGCCGAACGCGCCAAAACCCCGAATGAGATTGCCCTTACCGTCTTGCTGGCGGTGCTGACCCAGGTGTTTTTAATTGTGGTTGCCACCCTGCCCCCCTTTGCCGATTACGTTGCCACCGTTGTCACAACTTTGTTTGGCGAAGCTGCTGGTAATAACATGCGCGCCAGTTCCAGTGTGGCGATTTTGATTGCTCTGCTGGTAGCCCTGATTCCTACCACCATTGGCGGCCTCTTGAGTGCGATCGGGATTGCCGGTATGGATCGAGTCGCCCAGTTTAATGTGATTGCCACCTCTGGCCGGGCAGTCGAAGCCTGCGGTGACATCAATACCCTGGTTCTGGATAAAACCGGTACCATTACCCTGGGAAATCGGCTGGCCGATCAGTTCATTCCCCTCAACGGCCACTCCGTTACAGAAACGGCCCAGATTTGCTATGCCGCTAGCATTTTTGACGAAACGCCTGAAGGTCGTTCCATCGTCCAACTGGCAGAGAAAATGGGGGCTACCCTCGACTTTGAGACCAATCAGGCGGTGGGTATTGAATTTTCAGCTCGGACTCGCATGAGTGGCACGGATGCAAACGGCCACGAATATCGCAAAGGGGCAGTGGATGCGATTAAAGGGTTTGTCCGTTCCCGTGGGGGGCAGGTTCTTGTAACACTGGATCAGACCTATGAGAGCGTTTCACGCTCAGGTGGAACCCCTCTAGCAGTTTGTCGGGACAATGATATCTATGGGGTGATTTACCTGAAAGATAGGGTCAAACCCGGCATTAAGGAACGCTTTGACCAATTGCGGCGCATGGGGGTACGCACCGTCATGTTAACTGGAGATAATCACATCACCGCTTCTGTGATTGCCCAGGAAGCCGGGGTGGATGATTTTATTGCTGATGCCACACCGGAAGACAAGATTGAGGTGATCCGTACAGAACAGGCCAGGGGGAAACTGGTGGCAATGACGGGGGATGGCACCAACGATGCGCCGGCCCTGGCTCAAGCTAACGTGGGTTTGGCCATGAATTCAGGCACCCAGGCCGCCAAGGAAGCAGCCAACATGGTTGATCTGGACTCTGACCCCACCAAATTGATTGATCTGGTGACCATTGGTAAACAACTGCTGATTACCCGAGGCGCATTGACCACCTTCTCCATTGCTAATGATATTGCCAAATACTTTGCGATCATTCCCACCATCTTTGCCGCCACGGGAATTGGTGCCCTCAATATCATGGGTTTGAAAAGCCCCCAATCGGCTATTTTGTCGGCCTTAATTTACAATGCTCTGATTATTCCGGCCCTGATTCCCCTGGCCCTTAAAGGGGTGCAGTTCCGGCCCCTGACCGCCAATCAATTACTGCAACGAAACATCTTAATTTATGGATTAGGTGGCATTATTGCCCCATTTATTGCGATTAAATTAATTGATTTAGTTCTTCCATTAAAGTAAGGCTTTTGAAGTAGGGTAGTGGGCAATGCCCACCCTACCTGAGCCTGTAAACCCGATCTTTAACCAACAATCCATGTAATGAAACAGACCCCTCTTAAAAATATGAACACTTTACCTCATAGGGCAGGTCAACCCCTTGATGAATTACAAGACATTTGGACTGAATCTCGCCGACAAAAACTAGCCAGATATTTGTTTTTAGCTCTCTGTTTCAATCTGGTGCTTGCTCCTGTCGTCTATGCCGCTGCTGGCAATGAGCTGACCCGCAGTCAGGCCTGGGCATTAGGGCTACTGGGATTAGGCACCGTTGCCCTTTCCATTTACTTATTCTTTGTCATGTTTGTACCAGAGAGGTTCTGATGAGTTTTAGACGTGAAGCTGGTAGGGCGATTCGGGTAACTCTGGTGCTGTGGGTGATTACGGCGATCGTCTATCCCCTGTTGATGGTTGCGATCGGCCAACTGCTGTTCCCATTTCAGGCCAATGGCAGCCTGATTACCAATGCCCAGGGTCAGGTGGTTGGTTCAGCCTTGATTGGCCAACCCTTTAACAGCGATCGCTACTTCAACAGCCGCCCCAGCACCACCAACTACAGCAGCGCCGATCCCCAAAAAGACGAAGCCCAAGTTTTGAAGACGGGTGTCTCTGGTGCAAGTAATCTAGCCCCTAGCAACCCGGCTTTGATTGACCGGATCAAGGGCAAACCCAATCCAGATCCAGCCCAGCCCCTCAAGGGAGCAATTCCCAGACTACGATCTGCTGGGATTAAACCCACCGCTGATCTGGTCTACACCTCTGGTTCCAGCCTTGACCCCCACATTACCCCAGAATCAGCCAGAGCCCAAATTAAGCGCATCGCTCAGGTAAGAGAGCTGCCCCCCAATCAAGTAGAAATTCTGATTCCGAAATACACCGAAGGTCGATTTCTGGGAATTTGGGGTGAACCAGGGGTGAATGTGCTCAAGTTGAACCTGGCTTTAGATGGCTTGAAGCCAGAGAGGATTACTCCCAGGACTACAGCAACCAGGTGAGCGCATCAAATATGACTCAAGAAATTGAAGTACCGGCCAATTCGATTTACAACCGCCCCACCAGGCGGGGAAGACACAAAATATTCATTGGCATGTCGCCGGGGGTCGGCAAGACCTTCAAAATGCTGGAAGAGGGGCACCAACTGAAAGCAGAAGGGGTTGATGTGGTGATTGGCTTGCTAGAAACCCATGGACGACAGGAAACTGCCGAAAAAGCCGTGGGTTTGGAGGTGGTTCCCCGTCAAGAGATTCCCCAAAGCAACCTGACCCTCTATGAGATGGATACAGCCGCCATCCTGGCCCGATCGCCCCAATTGGCCTTAATTGATGAACTGGCCCATACCAATGCGCCTGGTTCGGAACGGGAAAAACGCTATCAGGATGTGGAGGTGGTTCTCAATGCCGGAATTGATGTCTACTCCACCGTCAACATTCAGCACCTGGAGAGCTTGAATGACCTGGTAGCCCGCATCACCGGAGTCGTAGTACGAGAACGCATTCCTGATCGCATCCTGGAGGAAGCCAATCAGGTGGTGGTGGTGGATGTCACCCCAGAAACCCTGGAAGAGCGCCTATTGGAGGGTAAGATCTATAGCCAGGAAAAAATTGCCCAATCCCTGGAGCATTTCTTTAAGCGCCGCAATTTGATTGCGCTGCGAGAATTGGCGCTGCGGGAAGTGGCTGACACAGTTGAAGAGGAAGCCAATGAATTATCCCTGGCAGGGCAGGCCTGCAACATCCACGAACGGGTAATGGTCTGTGTATCCACTTATCCTAATTCTCTACAGTTACTGCGACGGGGTGCCCGCATCGCCGGTTATATGAATGCATCTTTATATGTGGTGTTTGTTGATAATCCAGAGCGATTTCTTAGTAAAGCAGAAAGTTTGCATATTGAAACCTGTGAAAAACTGTGCAACGAGTTTGAAGGCCGCTTTTTACGGATCAGAGACCCGGATATCCCCACCGCGATCGCCCGTATCGCCGCAGAAGAACGAATTAATCAGATCGTCATCGGTGAAAGTCAAGAACCCCGCTGGAAACATTTATTTAAAGGTTCTTTTACCCAACGCCTAATGCGACTCATCGCCCATAAGCACATTGACTTACATATTATCGCAACCGAAAAGTAAGACCAGGGCATCACCAACCCAGAAAAAAACGACCCAACTCAAGCGCTTAACCTGCATAATTCATGAGGTAACTGAACTATTCGTCTATTCGTCATTCCCGCGTAGGTGGGAATCCACTCTGGTAGAAGTTGCCCAACCTGGATTCCCGTTCCCCACTCGCAGGTGGAAGTTGCACGGGAATGACTCTAGGAGATTTTATTTTCACGTAAATCCCTCAGCACTCCAGGTTTTCTTAAAGCCGCCAGATTTGGGCTGCCCGTACAAAATAAAGCAGTGCCAATTTCGGCGTTAAGAATGGCAACTAATTGATGGAGGGCCTCTTCTGAGTCATTGGCGGCCTGGAGAAATGGAAAAGCCAATCCTGCTAAGTCTGCCCCCAACCCGATCGCCTTGGCCACTTCCAGCCCGTTACGCAGGCCACCGGATGCAATTAAGGGAATCGTGGATGACACGGCCCGTACCTGAATAATACACTCAGCCGTGGGGATCCCCCAGTCTGCAAAGGTTTTACCCAGGCGGCGCTGACGCTCGTCTCTGGCCCGTTCGCTTTCCACTAAAGCCCAGGAGGTTCCCCCTGCTCCAGCCACGTCAATGGCCGCTACCCCCACCTCTATCAAGCGGTTGGCCAAGGCCCCGGAGATTCCATTGCCCACTTCTTTGGCGATGACGGGAACTGGTAAGGTACGGCATAATGCCTCAATCTGGGCAAATAAATGGCGGAAATTCTTATCACCCTCAGTTTGAACGCACTCCTGTAAGGGATTCAGGTGCAGAATCAGAGCATCTGCTTCCAAATAATCAACGACCTGACGACATTCTTCTAGACCGTACTGGTAGTTGAGTTGCACCGCACCTAAGTTGGCAAATAAAAGAATATCTGGGGCCACCGATCGCACCGCAAAGGTATCGGCAACAGTTGGTCGTTCAATACTGATGCGCTGGGAACCAACGCCCATGGCCAACCCATAGGTCTGGGCGATGGCAGCGAGGCGAAAGTTGATGGTTTTGGCCTGTTCTGTGCCACCGGTCATAGAGGAAATCAGCAGGGGAGCATTCAGGGCTTTTCCTAAAAACTGAGTGGACAGATCAATCTCGGTGTAATCCAGTTCTGGCAAACAACAATGGGTAAAGTGGTAGTGTTCTAGTCCAGTTGTGACCTGCTGACATTGAACCGATTGATCTAAACAGATACGAAGATGATCAGCCTTGCGGTTTTGCGTATCCATGAAATTTCCAGTAGATTTAGGGCTTTAATAACTCAACACCGTCCCGATGATCAACCTCTTGCAGATACACTTTGACCCTTTCTTCTCTGGCAGTAGGCAACTGCTTTCCGACAAAGTCGGGGTGAATCGGGACTTCTCGATGCCCGCGATCGACCAGCACCAACAGCCGAATCACCGCAGGCCGGCCATAGTCATTCACCGCATTTAAGGCTGCTCGAATTGTGCGCCCCTTAAAGATGACATCATCCACCAGCACGATGGTCTTACCTGATAGATCAAAGGGAATATCTGTTTTGGCTGGGGTGCGAATTCCGATCGTGTCCAGGTCATCCCGATAAAAAGTAATATCCAACGCCCCCACTGGCACAGATAAATGCTCCAGGAGCTGAATCTGATGCGCTAGCAGATGGGCCAGATCCACGCCCCGCGTGTAAATGCCAATCAATACCAATTGGGACAGATCGCCCGATCGCTCAATCACCTGAGACGCCAGTCGGGTAATCGTCCGACGCAGGTCCTCAGGCGATAGAATTTCGACCCCTTCACTTGACATTCGCTGCCCCTCTACTAGTGGTCTGTCCAGAGTATTTTAAAGAGGCTTCGCTCCTTAAAACACTCAATAAATGGCTTTTATAGATTTGAGAAAACCCTTAAATCTATCCTGACGGACTACTAGGATGACCGCCAAAAATTTGTGATATCGTAACCCAGGTCATTCAACATCTGGCGGAAGAGGGGCAAACTGAGGCCAATCACATTGCTGTGACAGCCTTCTATCTTGTCTACAAACAGGCTCCCCTTTCCCTCCAGGGCAAAACATCCGGCGCAGGCTAAGGGCTCCCCCGTGGCAACATAGGCAGCGATTTGAGCATCGCTGACCTTGGCAAAATAAACTCGTGTCACCTGACAACGCACCAGATGCCTCATTTCTGGGGTTGCGCCTGTAGCCAATATTTCAATCACGGCATGCCCCGTGTAGAGGTCACCTACCTGCCCCCGCATCTGCTGCCAGCGGGCGATCGCCGTTGCTGGGTTAGCTGGCTTTCCATGAATCTCACCCTGAATCGCCAGGACTGAATCACAGCCTATCACCAGTAAAGGTAAAGGATGATGAGTTTGCTTCAGCTCCTCGGCAATTGCCATCGCTTTTTGATAAGCCAGGGTTTGCACCAGCTCAACCGGGTCGCGGGTCTGCACCTGAGACTCATCAATATGGCTGGGTCGAATCAACGGATCCACTCCGATCTCGGTCAGTAATCGCTTGCGAGCTGGGGAAGCCGATGCTAAAACCAATTGGGCAGGAGTCATTAGCTTACGGAAAAGGAAGCAACCATTTGTTTCAAAACATCCTTTACCTTACTCCAACGATCTTCCGTTGTAGAAGCATTAAAGGTATAGAGTTTGCCTCGACTAATGACGGCGCTGGCCAAATTATGACGGGCCTGCTCCCCAATTTTGACTGCGTATTCTAAGTAATAGTAGGTTTTATCCCCGACCTGTCGCGAGTCAGCGGTAACCAGTTCTGCTTCACGCCCTGACCCAGGAGGGGCGATCGCCTTTTTGCCAATCTGGTAACCGACCTCACCGGGGCTACCCAATTCTGCCAGACTGGCCTTGCCTGCAACGGGGTTAATTACCACACTGGCGTTTTCAGTTTGCTCAATCAGGTCATGAAACACCACATCTGGCCCATTATCGACCCGCACCTGCAGCCAGCCATTGGGATAGAGAAACTTATAGCCGTCCAGACTATCAGCATAACTCTTAAAGCCACTGGCTGCGGTTGCCACGCATCCCTGTAAAGCAATGCTTACAACAATCAGCAGCACTCCAATATAACGCTTCACCATTTCTAATCTTCTCTATACACCTAGCAATTGATGATCTGTTAGGGATCGTAACCTGATTATTCACCATAACTGGATGACTAACCCCACCCAGATTGCTCCCCGTCATCCCAATTGGAACTTGGAACTTTATTGATTCTGTTTTATTCTCCCATTTCTGGATGAGAAATCCTTCACGATCCGGTCGGATTGTTCGGATTGTGTGTATGATCGCGATTGTGCGATCGACCCCATACTAGGGGTCAGTTATCATCCTTCTCCGATGCCGACGGCGAAAAGTGCTTTTGTGAGTGTAATGCAGTTAAATCACCCATCCATGTCATCCATCCCTCTAATTCTGGATGCACTACCCGATCCACCTTTAGTAGAAACCATCTGCCCCCGTCGCACCCGGCAGCACATTGATCTGATGCTACTGGCGATCGAGGCGCTGGATCTAACTGGGTCGGAAGCAATTTTAACGGCAGTACAGGAATTAGAATTACAAAATGTGATCAAAGGTCGGGTGGCACTGTGGCGGCTGCGGAGCACAAATCCACTCCGGCGGATTAGTCAACGGCGGCCCTTACAATTGGTGGAAGCAAAGGCTCTGGTTGTGATCACCTGCTATCTCGCACGACGGTTGACTGTCTTAATTCGCCAGCTTTTGATGGCCAGTCAGCAATTGCAGGAAAAACATCTGTCTCCCGAACATCACTTTCGTCTGGCTAACTACCTGGAGCGGTTTCGAGCACACTACCGCTCTCGTATGAACCCCCGCAGATCGGCCGTGGCGGCCTATGACTCAGATGCAAAGTTGAATGAACTGGGATTGCAGTTGCTGGCCCAATTATTGTTTTGCACCGGTACTTATGGTATGCAACGTCTGTGGGTCAGTCTATTTGATGGGGAAGTGGCATGACGATTGAACGCCAATATAGCTTGCCAAATTGCACACTGGTGCTTCAGGGGTTAGGAGACCCGGCGGTGATCAGCAGTGCAGAGTCGCGACCTGTGTTATCTAACCTGTTTAATGCAGAGTGCTACTTAACTGGCTTGAATCAGCCCCTTTCAGGTGGGCGAGAATTTTTGGATAGCCTGGTCACGACGGTGAGTCGTTATGCTCAGGAAATTTTAAGTGGCATCTGTCGAGGGGAGCGGGCGCTGCATCGAGATCAGGGGTTAGTGCGGCTAGAACGCATTGATACCGAGCACCATCGACTCATCGTTCAGTCACCCCCTGCCGCTACTGGGGTATCATTGGCCCCTCAGCCTACCAGTCAGACGGTAGATCTGTCCAATGTACAGGTGTTTGATTTGATGGAAGCGGTGGATCAACTCCTGGCAGATGCTCAAACTTTACCGGATCTGACACTGAAGCCCTTCGACAATCTGACGCCCTTATCCAAGCGCTACGTTCACAGTGGGGAACCACTGGTCAAGCAAGCAGCCCCAGCTGCTTTAGGCGCTTCTGGTCTAGCTCTGGCAACGGCGGCTCTGTTTGCTCTGCCAGTACCTAAGGTCAATCAGCCAGCCAATCTGAACGCTCAACCTACGGCAACTACAAGTACTACCCCAGGGGCTTCTCCGGCGGCCTCTCCCCCTGGGGCAAAAAGTGCTCCTGACAGCAGCCCCACTGCTGCACCGACACCTGAAACGGTGGCTTCTGGGGATCTGGCCAGGCTGGAATCTGTTTTGACCACAGCACCTGAGATTACTGACGCATCTCAGTTGGGTTCCCTACAGAAGCAACTCTATGACCAGGTGGAGCAAGCCTGGAAAAACCGTTCTGAGATTCCCCAGGATCTGGTGTATCGGCTGGGGGTTAATAAAGATGGTGCGATCGTCGGGTATAAACCAGTCAATCCGGCAGCGTTGACCTATTCTAACCAAACTCCACTCTTGAATCTGTTATCCCTCTCGGCCGCCACCAGTCGGGCAGATTCAGACCCAATCGCTCAATTTAAGGTGGTTTTTACCCCCAGCGGCAGCGTTGATGTTGCCCCCTGGCAACAGGTGATGGCTGCTCCCATAGATGGATCCTCCGAGATCACCGACGCGGCCCAGTTGAAGGAATTGCAGCCCAAGCTGTATGACGAGATCGATCAAAACTGGAAGGTAAAACCCAGTTTTAACGTAGACTTGATCTATCGGGTGCGGGTCAAACCAGACGGTACGATCGCCGACTATCGACCAGAAAGTCAGGCTGCAACTGATTATGTGCAGGAGCTACCTTTATCTCAGATGAGTAAGCCCGCCGCAGATAGTGACGAGCCTACATCAGAGCCTCTAGCTTTGTTTAAGGTGGTGTTTAAACCCGATGGCAAATTAGAAGTGAGCTCCTGGCGCGGAATTAGGGAAACAAACAGCAACAGGAAGACGCCCTAACTCTGAACCTGAGGCCCCATCCATAGGTGATTAACTGTTTGTCCTAAAATCAGGGGATGATCCCCTGGGGCGGGCTTAGTTTCCCCTGTGACCGCAACCGTCCATAACGGCCAATCTTCTTCTCCCAGGTTCCCTGCCATAAACAATGCCCGATCGGGGTGAGCCTGACTCCAACCCAGTAAAATAGCGTGGGTATAGATAAGTGCCGTCGGTGCTACGGTGCTCACTTGCCGGGTGCGGCAATCTACCATTACCGCATAATCAGAAGCGATATCAGAAGAAAACAGGGATTCAAATTCTCGTGCCAGCAAGCGATCGCTCTCTGCTGACCAGGAGACTGGCACAATCATCGAAATCCGGCCATCGGGTAACTCAGCCTGCTCTAAAAAAGGATTATCTGCTAAGGGGGAGGAAGGGGTAATCGGCTGTAAATCACCGGTTTCTAAATTTTCTAGAAATAAAAGACTGCTCACCTGACTCTGAAACCAGGATCGCATGACTCGCAACTGAATTCGACTATAGGCTGCATAGCGCCCATCGGGAGAAACCAGAGATAGGCTGCGATAGGAATGAAGTCGGGCTGCCTGAGCTGAAACTTGAGAATTTAAAGTGGCTTGCACCCAGTTCCAGGGAATGGGATGGGGGCTATTTAGGGGATCCAGTTGGGGCGAATATGGCAACATAGAAACGACCAATCGGAGCATTAAGTAGGGCTGGCCGACCCTGACTCAGGTAAAGGTTCTTTCTTTCAATGTATAACAGGCAATCCTGAGAAAAACACGCTAAAATCCAACCTTCCAAGAGATTTAACGTTTCCTGATTTCTGTATGAATGTGGTCTTTTTTGGCACTCCTCAATTCGCCGTTCCCGCCCTGGCACAGATCCTATTTCACCCAAAGTTTAAGGTCTTGGGAGTCGTGACCCAGCCAGACAAACGGCGGGGCCGGGGTAATCAAATGACGCCTTCCCCAGTGAAAGAGACTGCCCTGAGTCATAATCTCCCCATCTGGCAACCAAAACGAGTCAAAGTTGATACCGATACCCTGGAATTTCTCCGCAGTTGTGGGGCAGATGTTTTTGTCGTGGTAGCCTACGGCCAGATTTTGTCCCAAGAGATTTTAGAAATGCCCCGCCTGGGTTGTATCAATCTGCATGGCTCCTTACTACCGCAATACCGGGGGGCTGCTCCAATTCAGTGGTGCCTCTACAATGGCGAATCAGAAACTGGAATTACCACCATGTTAATGGATGCAGGCATGGATACTGGGGCCATGCTGCTGGAAGTGAAGACGCCGATCGCCCTGTTGGATAATGTCGTCGATCTGGCTGGTCGTCTGGCTAATCTGGGAGCCGATCTCCTGATTGAAACGTTGCTCAAACTGGAGACGATTCAACCCAGGCCCCAGGCAAACGACCAGGCTACCTATGCCCCCCTCCTGAAGAAGGAAGATTTTAGCTTGGATTGGAGCCGTCCTGCGATTGCATTGCATAACCAGGTACGCGGCTTTTACCCCAACTGTTATGCCCAATTGCGGGGAGAAAGTTTAAAGGTATTGGCAACTGCACCTCTGGGGCCAGCCTACTGGAAGCAGTTGCCACCTGCTTTACAGGCACTTGAGTCAACCTGGAAGCATCTACCTGAGACAGGACTTCCAGGAGAGGTCATTCAAATTGAGAGGGGACTCGGCCCCCTGATTCAAACCGGGGCAGGCTTGCTACTCTTGCGGGAGGTTCAGTTGCCGGGTAAACGGCCTGCAACGGGGTGGGATTTTGCCAATGGCACCCGACTGGAGATCGGGGAAATTTGGGGCAATGGTAAAATTCAATAGCTTGAAGACTTCAAGGGGAGGGTCGTCTATCCCCTCCAGTTGTTTCATAATAGCGACAGTTACCACAGGGGCCATCGGGGTTTACGGCACAGCGAATCAACTCTGATTGGGCATTGAACTGGCAACTGGCATCCCCAATCACCCACCGCCCCTGAAAAAAACTGCGCTCTACGGGTCGCGGCGCAGATTGGACGTAAAGACAGATTTTATGGAGTTGGTAATGTCCTGCTTTGAGCTGATAGCGATGGCGACGTTCTAATACTGCGTAGGTCTGCCCCTCCAGATCGAGATAGGATCCAGGTTGGGGCACCCAATTGAGCTGAATCTTGCCGAGTAGCCGACGGGGATGGGATAGAATTACCTCCGTCGATAAGGGGTATGGCTCCATAGGCAGGTGTAATGTGGCTAACACTATGGCTTGATAGTACCGCAAAGGATCTCCCCAGAACATTAGACCAGTGGGATTGCCCCCGACAGGTTAAAGTACTGGTTCTATATGATAAAGTTATAAAGTTTTATTGCGAAATTGAGTGTTCCAGGGAAGCCGAACCTGCTTGAGAGGTAATAGCTTCCTGGCCTGTATGGAGTCAGATTAACCTGACAGATGCCTGCTTGCACTCACTGGGGCAGGTTTTTTATGTGCTCTGTTCTTTAATTCCACTGCTGATTACTTTCATGACTGCAATTTTTCCATCTTCTGCTACGGTTACAGCCCCTCCAGTTTCCGCCAAACTAAGGCTCAAAGATATTTTAAGCACACTGCCTCGGGAATGCTTTCAGAAAGACCCACGCAAAGCCTGGACAGGGGCTTTATTTAGCGTCCTCATGGCCGTCATCGGGTATATTGCGATCGCATCCGTGCCAGCTTTTTTGCTACCGATTGCCTGGTTCTTTACCGGCACCGCCTTAACGGGATGGTTTGTCATTGCCCACGATTGTGGCCATCGCTCCTTTGCTCAGCGCAAATGGGTGAATAACCTGGTAGGCCATATTTTTATGCTGCCGCTGATTTATCCTTTTCATAGCTGGCGGATCATGCATAATTGGCACCACACCCATACCAATAAGATGGATACGGACAATGCATGGCAACCCCTGCGCCCAGAGGAGTATCAAGCACTGAATGGCTTATTCCAATGGGGCTACCGGCAAATGCGGGGTTGGTTTTGGTGGTTGGCCTCAATTATGCACTGGGTGGGGCTGCATTTTAACTGGAGGCGGTTCAGTGGTAAAGAACGGGAGCAGGTGAGACAGTCTGTTTTGCTAGTGTTGGTGGTTGGCGCGATCGCCTTGCCGCTGATGGTTGTTACCCTTGGCCCCTGGAGTCTAGTGAAATTCTGGCTGATGCCCTGGCTGGTTTACCACTTCTGGATGAGCACTTTTACCCTAGTGCATCACACGGCCCCTGGGATTGCCTTCCGGGAACCGGAGGACTGGGATGCGGCTCAAGCTCAATTAGCGGGTACCGTTCATTGCGAATATCCAGCCTGGGTGGAAGCCTTTTGTCATCACATTAATGTGCACGTACCGCACCACCTATCCACTGCCATCCCTTCCTACAATTTACGGATGGCCCACGCAAGCCTGCGGGACAATTGGGAGCCTTACCTGCGAGAATCTCGGTTTTCCTGGGAACTGATGAAGCAGATTGCCACAGAATGCCATCTATATCACCCAGAGCAAGCCTATGAATCCTTCCGCTCTTTTCATCAACGGACTGAGCAGTAAGAAGATATCTCCCAATCAATTCTTGAGATTGGGAGCTCGGCAGCAGGGCAGGGGGGATGCCAGGTATTTTCGTTTAGACTAAGTTAGTCAGTCTGGAATTTCTTGATGTACCAATCCGATTCTCCCCGCCGGCTCGGATCGCCCCTGCCGACCATGTACGACCTGCCCAGTGAAGATCCGGAGGAACCCGGGTTGCCGGACGAATTCCATAACTTTCAGCCCCAGTTACTGCGGGAAACCTGCCAACCGCCCCATTACCCGCTAGATCATTTGTTTATTGGCACCGATCTAAATCTGTATTACGATTCCCGCCATCCCCTGTGGCATAAGCGACCCGATTGGTTTATGGTGCTGGGGGTACCCCGTTCCAGCCAGCAGGAAGACTTACGTTGGAGCTATGTGGTTTGGGATGAAGGGATGGCCCCGTTTCTAGTGGTCGAGTTGCTGTCGCCCGGCACAGAAGCGGAAGATTTGGGGAAAACCCTGCGAGACGTCAGCCAACCTCCCACTAAGTGGCAGGTATATGAGCATATTTTACGGATTCCTTACTACGTGCTGTTTGACCGCTACGACAATCAACTGCGCCTGTTTCAGTTGGTCGGCACCCGTTACCAGGAGTTGCCTCTACCGGAACAGCGCTACTGGTTTGAAGAACTGGCTTTGGGGTTAGGGGTCTGGTCTGGTCACTATCAGGACACGGTCGGACAATGGTTGCGCTGGTATGATCAGCAGGAACAGTGGATCCCCACGCCAGCGGAACGGGCCGAGCAGGAACGGCAACGGGCTGAGCAGGAACGGCAACGGGCTGAACAGGAACGGCAACGGGCTGAACAGGAACGGCAACGGGCCGAGCAAGAACGGCAACGGGCCGAGCAAGAACGGCAACGGGCTGAGCAGGAACAGACTGCCAGAAAACAAGCGCAGGCCCAGCTAGGGCAAGCAGCGCGAGCAATGGTGGCCCAGGGTATGGTGCTGGAACAGGTTGCTGTGCTGTTAGGGATGACGATAGAGCAGGTCGTGGAACTGACTGAAACAGAGTAGCCAATTCGAGGGCCCCTGATGTCCCGATGATCGTTTGTGCCCTGTTGATCGCAAAAATCAATGCACTTTCTGAAACTGCGGCTATCCTGGGGTTTAGTTGATTAAGAAGCCGAGGAGTGGGCAGACATGACTTGTAATCGATGGTGGGGTAGCCTGGGGCTGCTAATCTCGCTAGCGGGCTGCTCAACTTCAAGTCCCCCCAGTCAGAAACCTCTTTCTAATATCCAGTCTGCCCCCCAGACTGTTACTGCTCAGCCAGAATTTAGCAATCCAGCGGTGCCCTCCACTTTGGCAGAAATGGCAACTGTGGCTGTACCCGGTTTGATTCAGCCAACCATTCCCCAGGCACGGGTACCGGGTATCACTGCTGGTCGTTCTGATCCCTTTGCCCTCCTGTCAATGCCGCCACTGACAATCGGGGCGCTTTCTCAGCCAAGCCGACCATCGTCGGTTGCTGTTCCACTTGCACCAACCACCACTTCGGCTTTACCCGCATCCCTACCGTTACAATCGACTCAACCATTGCCGACCGTCGCAATTAAACCCCTATCCCCCCCAGATCATCCAAGTTCAATGCCGTTAATCCCCATCTCACGCTTACCAAAAACGTCAATCGCCCCGGCCCCATCGATTTTAACTGCAGAGGCGATCGACATTACGGGGGCCATGCAAATTGGCAATCGTTGGAGCGTCATTGTTAAAGAACCAGAAGCCCCCAGTAGTCGTCATGCCCAGGTGGGTGATTACCTGGCTAACGGTCGCGTCTTGATTAAGCGAGTTGTGGCTGGGCCTGGGGCAGGGGTGATTGTGGTGTTGCAGCAAGATGGTCGGGATATTAGTAAACCGCTCAGTGGGCTGCATCCTAAGGTTGCCCGCCAATAGGCTTGCGTTAAGCTGAAAAATAATTGGTTATAGCAAGAGACGGAGCCATGGGAAAGTTAGAGGCAGGCAGCGACAAGCAAAGGGCAGGTTCGCGCCAGTGGCGCAACTTGAATCATGGAGAGACCTATGCCTGTCCCATTTGTCGTTGTGGTCAGATCGCCAACCTGAGCTTAATGGATGCCTTTGCCTGTAATTTTTGTCGTCACATCTTTACGGCAAATATAGAAGCCCAAACCATCCGGGTTGAAGATAGCTCTCAGCCCCTGGTTTGGCTCTGGAATGGGCGAAGCTGGCAGGTCGCTCGATTGATTGATCAGAGCTTAAGTGCATTAATCTGGGCGATCGCGATTGTTCTGGTGATACTGCCCTCTGTACTGGTAGGCCTGTCTGCCTACTTTTTTCCCCCATTGGAAGGGAGTGCCTGGGCCAGTTTTCCATTGATCTGGCTGGGCCTGACCCTGACCAGTCATTTCTTGATGGTCTCCTGGTTATTGTTAGAGCATTACCAGTTCCCCCTCTATGTTTCTGGTAAGATCCGTCTGCAAGATTGGCTCAGCCGGTGAGTTGACAAGCGCAGGAAAAACCCGGATGTCTGAATCGACACCTCAATGGCAAATGCAACCGGCGGTTGATTTACCTGCCTCGACCCTAGAAATCATTCAGCCCTATCTACCTCAAAAGGGCGGTAAATTTTTGGCTCAGCTTCTGGCTCAGCGGGGTCTGGTAGATCCAGCGCAACTGCCCGGCTTTCTTGACCCAGCCCATTATCAGCCCACCAGTCCCTTTGCTTTTGGGGCTGAGATGGAACAGGCGATCGCCCGCATTCAAGCGGCCCTAACCCAGCAGGAAGGGGTTGCCATCTGGGGAGATTTTGATGCCGATGGTGTGACGGCTACAGCGGTGTTATGGGATGGATTGGGCACATTTTTTCAACCGCAAACAACGCTGTTTTACTACATCCCCAATCGACTGACCGAATCCCATGGCCTCTCTAAAACAGGACTGGAGCAATTGCAGGCCAAGCAGTGTCGGTTGGTCATCACCTGCGATACCGGCAGCACCAATCTGGATGAGATTGACTACGCCCACCAATTGGGCATGGATGTGATCATCACCGATCACCACACCCTGCCTATTGGGCGGCCCCCGGTCACTGCCATCCTCAATCCCCGCTATTTTCCAGCAGGGCATCCCCTGGTAACTCTTTCTGGCGTGGCGGTTGCCTACAAACTAGTGGAAGCGGTTTATCAGCGCTTGCCCGGTGCCCCGGAGCAGCCCCCCAATCACCTGCTCGATCTGGTGGCGATCGGATTGATTGCAGATCTGGTGGAACTGCGGGGAGATAGCCGCTATCTCGCTCAACGGGGGATTGAGCAATTACAGAAACAGGGGAATCCTACGACAGCGACCCGACCAGGCATCACCCGCCTGTTGCAACTTTGTAAACGGAGCGGCGATCGCCCGACAGATATTGCCTTTGGGCTGGGGCCCCGGATTAATGCGGTCAGTCGCCTCCAGGGAGACGCTCACTTTTGTGTGGAGTTGTTAACCAGTCAGGATCCCCATCTTTGTAACCACCTGGCTGAAGCAACCGAACTGGCCAACGCCAGACGCAAAGCCCTGCAGGCAGATGTGACCAAACAGGTGCTAGCCCGTCTGGCCCAGATGGATCTCTCTACCACCAGCGTGATTGTGTTGAGTGACGACCAATGGCATCCAGGGGTGTTAGGTCTGGTGGCGGGGCAAATCGCTCAGGAGTACGGTCGCCCTACGATTTTACTCAGTACAGGCCAGGGGCAGGATGGGCCATCAGCCGCTCAACCACTGGCTCGTGGCTCAGCCCGATCAGCGAATGGCATCGACCTCTACCAATTGGTCGCAGAACAAACTCATCTGCTCCACCGATTTGGGGGCCACCCCTGTGCAGCCGGCCTCAGTTTGCCGATTGAGAACCTGCCCCTGTTTACCCAAGCCATTAACCAGCGGTCGCGTCAGTTGATAGAACAGGTAGGGCCATGCCTGACCATTGATTTAACCGTAACCGTGGCCGACCTGGGGCAACACCTGTTTCAAGAATTGAAGCTACTAGAACCCTGCGGCATGGGCAATCCGGTGCCAAAGTTACTGATTCGTAACTGCTGGTTTGAAGGCAGCACACATCGTCGCATCAAGGATTGGAAAGGGCGGCAAGTACAGTACATCAAAACTGAATTTCAGCTGTGGGATGAAACCGTCACCCAGGGCTTTGCCGGTAGCTGGTGGGGCCACTACAAAGATGACTTGCCTGCTGGCCGCTGTGATGTGGTGGTGGAGCTAGATTTTAATGCTTACCAACGAGACTATGAAGTGCGTTTGATTGCGCTGCGTCTGGCTGAGACTGCATCTGACCCGGTAAGGGTTAATCGTCTGCCGCGCTTGCTAGATTGGCGCAACTCCCAACCATCTGACCAGATCAGTTCTATGTTGCAGCCCCTGGTCATGCATCAGTGCCCCAGTAGTTGGGCAGAATTACAAGCATGGTGCCGTCGGGCTAGAAGAGAACAGCGACCACTGGCGATCGCCTACCCATTGCCAGTGCAATCGACTCCCGCTCAGATTTGGCAGCAATTGGCGGGGATCGCAAAATATCTCAGTCGCACTCAAAAGACGGTCACCCGGCAACAATTGCTGGATAAACTGGGGATTGGCGATCGCCCCTTGCAATCTGGCTTTCGGGCTTTGCAAAACTTGGGTTTCACACTTCACATCCAGGGGCGGGAGATCGGGATGCAGTGGCAGCCAGGCACCGCACTAACGGATAGGGAGATCGCTCAGACCATCGATGGATCTGGGCGCAACGAAGTCGTGCAATTTTTAGCTGCGATTCAAGAAGAACAATTTCGTCGTCAATATTTTTATCAAGTTTCGGTTGAGCGAATTCAGGCCATAATGGCTCAAGTTAATTCTGAGTATCTGAACATTCCTGATAATAAGGAGTTTACATGAATTGGGTTTGGTATGGGCGACTGCTCGTCATGGGGCTGGGGCTAATCGTGGGGCAGGTGCCGGCTCAAGCGATTCCTGGTCAAACCGTGGAAGAGGCAAAAACCTGGATTCAGGCCAACCCGACTCTGGCACCCACAACCGGGGAGATGTTAGTGGTGCGCAAGTCTGATATGGCTGCTCGCCGTCTGGTTTTTCGGGCATCTCCCTTCCCGGTAGGGCAAATCCCCTTGATGGCGAGATCGTCCATCATCCGCTATGAAGAGATCTCTCTGTTTGATGTCACGAATGGGATCAATCTCAATCGCCTGGTTGAGTCGCTCCGGGCTATTTATGGGCCAACCATTCATCAGGACTATATGCAAGCTGTCAGTGTGCTGCGCTATCCTCAGCAGCCCACCTCTCAACTGAGCAAATTGGGAGATTTTTTGCGGGGTGAAGTTCGTCGGGGGGCGCAGTTTGCCTACTGGACTGAGATTGCCACCAATCCCAATGGGGTTCCTTATGCCGGGCGAATTACAATTTTCTTGTTAGAGGATGTACCAAAAATCACAACTGAGTTGCAGCAAACCCGTTAATCGTTAATCGCCCATTCGCTGCCGATAGCTCTGCACCGTATTTTTTAACAGCATAGTGACGGTCATAGGCCCAATGCCACCGGGCACGGGCGTAATATGGGAAGCGATAGACCTGACTGCCTCAAAATCGACATCTCCTACCAGGCGGGATGTGCCTTCATAGTCGGTGACCCGGTTAATACCGACGTCAACCACGACAGCCCCTGGCTTTACCATGTCTGTGGTAATCAGTTCAGGTCTGCCGATCGCTGCCACCAGAATATCTGCACTGCGGGTGATCGCCGCTAGATCCGTGGTCTTGGAGTGAGCGATCGTAACGCTGGCATCTGCCTCTAACAGCATTAAAGCCAGGGGTTTCCCCACCAAAATACTGCGGCCAATTACAACAGCCTGTTTCCCCTTGATCGGAATCTCGTAGTGCCGCAACAGCTCCATCACCCCTGCGGGGGTGCAACTTCTTAAGCCTGGCTCCTCTCGCAGCAGGCGACCTAAATTAACGGGATGCAGACCATCCACATCTTTATCTGGGGCAATTCGATTTAGTAAAGCTACTGTATCTAGATGCTCTGGGAGGGGAAGTTGCACCAAGATACCGTCTACCCGATCGTCCTGATTCAACTGCTCGATTAACTGCTCTAACTCAGCCTGGCTAGTCTGCCTGGGCAAATGACTACCAAAGGAGGCGATGCCCACATGGGTGCAGGCCCGTCCTTTGTTGCGGACATAGGCGGCACTAGCCGGGTTATCCCCCACCATTAGAACAGCCAGCCCAGGGGGTCGTCTTTTACTGGCAGCTAAGGCTTGCACCTGTTGGGCCAGGTCTGTCTGGAGCGATTGGGCCAGGGCTTTGCCATCAAGAATTTGACCAGATTGTGCCATTTCTACGCCACCGCAGGAGAACACTTTATTTTAACCACCCGACCAGCAAGAAAGACAGCGCTAAAATGTCACAGTGCAGAGCCCAGGTAGGATGACTTCTCACTCTATGTCCCATCGACACTCTTATTTGCCCCAAGTCTTCAGTTGGGCTGGCGTAGTGATCCTGCTGCTTGGGGCAACTGGTTGCGCTACAGTGACCCCGATTAGCCAGTTACAGCGCCGGTCTCCAGACGCAGTCATTGCAACTGATTCGCCCAACCCGTTGAATTTCCCCTTCTGGCCTCGCTTCAATACAACGGTGCAGTTAAAGGGCAAGGTGGGTCGCAGTGTCCCCCTGGTAGAAGGATCCGTTTATCAACTCAGTGATGGCACAGGCGAAATTTGGGTTGTGACCCGGAAAAAAGCTCCACCCGTCGGGAGTACGGTTCAAATCAACGGTAAGCTACGGTATCAACCGTTTGCTTCCGGCAGTCCGCAGCAGGGAGCGATGTTTATTGAACAGGGCTATTGAGATGGAGCACAGACCAGTCGTCGCGATCGCCATTTTGCATCAGGACAATCGCTTTCTCATGCAATTGCGTGACAATATCCCTACGATTCGCTATCCCGGTTATTGGGCCTTATTTGGAGGGCACCTGGAGCCCGATGAACATCCCGATCAGGCCGTGCGACGAGAGTTACAGGAAGAAATTGGGCACACTCCAGACCGACTCACCCCCTTTAACATCTATGCCGACAACCAGGTGGTGCGCCATGTTTATTGCGGGCGGGTCTCAGTTGATGTAAGTGTTTTGCAACTGAATGAAGGGTGGGATATGGATTGGCTAACGATCACTGACATTCAACGGGGCGATCGCTACTCGCACCGCGCCGATCAGGTGCGCCCTGTTAGCCCCATCCATCAACAGATTTTATTGGATTTTATAGGTGATTATTCTTTCATCCAGATCTAGGATGAGGATAAATGCAATTTCTGGAGTAGAACCCATCAATTGTTGGATCGAGAGCAGTATTCTACGGATTTTTTTTATTTTTGCTGTAGTTATAAGTAGCGACCATCGTTTTGCCCTCAAATGAGCGACGCCTGTGATACCAACTCCTACGCCTGCTTAACAACGCCCAATGGATGCTGCAATTTTGTTAGTTGGAGGGGATAGTTTTCTGACGACGCTGTTAACCCTTATTCAACATCTGGTCGCCTGTCGTGTAAATACCGTATCTAGCCTCAGTGAGGCGGTGCCACTTATTCAAGCCCAACAACCTGATGTCGTCATTATTCAAGCCAACCAGCCTGGAGGACTAGAACTGTGTCAATTAATTAAAGAGCAGGCTCGTCTGGCATGGATCTACTGTCTACTGATTGATTGGTCGGCCCATTGTTCTGGTAACATCGTGGATTATCAGCGGGAGGCCGAATCTCGAACCAAAGCTCTAGAAAATGGGGCAGATGCTTTTCTATGGTTCCCCCAGACGTTAACCAATGGGCAACCTCTAAGTCACGAGTTGTTACAGCAGCAAGGGCAACTCTTTAGAGCCCAACTGCTGACAGGTCTGCGGATGGTTAAAACCTATCGGGAGTTGATGCGCACGAATGATATCTTATCTGCGATCGCCCTCTCTGATCCCTTGACAGAGCTTAATAACCGACGGGCATTAGATTGGGAATTGCCCCGGCAGGTACAAAACGCTCGTACTCGCTCGGAGTATCTCAGTTTGCTGATGCTGGATGTCGACTACTTTAAGCCCATCAATGACACCTATGGGCATCAGGTCGGCGATCGGGCTTTGCAGTTGATCGCCAGCCGGCTCCGGCATAATCTCAGGTTTCGTGACACCTTATTTCGCTACGGCGGTGAAGAGTTTGTGATTATTCTTAGCGGCACTGACACAGAAGAAGCCCTGGCGGTAGCTAGACGGCTCTGTGGTTTAATTAGTGATCAGCCTTTTGCCATTGATGCTAGTTTGGAGCTTTCGATTACTATCAGTGCAGGTATGGCCAGCCTCATCCCTGAAGATGATGCTAAGGGGTTAAGTTTGCTACAGCGGGCCGACTGCAATCTGTTGCAGGCAAAAGCAACGGGGCGCAACCGGGTTGTGGCCTCAGCCTAAATCACTTGAGTGACATATCCTACTAGCTTGCCTACCCGACGCTGATTGCAAGCAATACAGCGCGGGCTTCCAAGCTTTCGGCTACACAGTTCACAGGCTGGGCAACCCCATCGCCTCCCTATGCGTTGTTTAGACTCCGCGTGATGACCCACCGCAGAGTATTAATTTTTGGTTTGATGCGGCATCACCTTGC